>DASZVK010000113.1:0-4620 GCA_035547175.1 Solirubrobacteraceae bacterium | reverse complement strand
TGAGTCTCGGCGGGCTGGACGCCGCCGACGACTATGAGTAGCTTTCCCTGAGCGATGCCCGCCGCCGCCGAAGACGCGCGCCGCCTCGTGCGGCTCGGCAAGGGCCTGGCCCATCCGGTCCGCGCGGCGGTCCTCGTGGCGATCGCCGACGCCGGCCCGAGCCCGCTGCGGCCGGTCGCGCTCGCCCGCCGCCTCGGCCTGTCGCTCGGCGTCGTCAGCTACCACGTCCGCTCGCTGGCCGCGCTCGGCCTGATCGAGCTGCACTCGACCGAGCAGGTGCGCGGCGCGGTCGCCCACGACTACGTCGCCGCCGAGGGCGTGCGCGTCGCGGTCGACGGCCTGCGCCGCGCCGCGCACGGCCGCTAGACCACGAAGCGGCCGTCCTCCTGGACGACCTCGCCGTCGGCCGTGATCCGCCCGCCGCGGCGCAGGTCGCAGATCAGGTCCCAGTGGATCGCCGAGGCGTTGACCGCGCCGGTCTCCGGGTAGGAGCGCCCGAGCGCGAGGTGCACGGTGCCGCCGATCTTCTCGTCGAAGAGGATCGAGCCGATCGAGCGGTCGATGCCGAAGTTCGTCCCGATCCCCAGCTCGCCCAGGCGCCGCGCGCCGTCGTCGGTGGCGAGCACGGCGTCGAGGTGGTCCTGCCCGACCTCGGCGGTCGCCGAGACGACCTCCCCGTCGCGCAGCTCGAGCTCGACGCCGCGGACCTCGACGCCCGCGGGCCCGGTCGGCACGTCGAAGCGGACGCGGCCGTCGGCGCTGTCCTCGATCGGCCCCGTGAAGACCTCGCCGCTGGGCATGTTGCGGCGGCCGTCGCTGTTGACCCAGGCGCGCCCGGCGACGCCGAGCGTGAGGTCGGTGCCGTCGGCCTCGACGCGGATCTCGCGCGCGCTCGCGAGCCGCTCGATCAGCCGCGCCTGGAACGCCGACAGCTCGCCCCAGGCGACGACCGGATCCGGACGGTCGAGGAACAGCGCCCGCGTGACGAACGCCTCGAGGCCGGAGACCTCCATGTCCGCACGCGCGGCCGCGGCGGGCGTCGGCCACAGCGTCACGCACCAGCGCTTGGACAGCAGCTCCTCGCGCAGTCCCGCGGACGCGCGCGCGTGGCGGGCGACCAGCGCCGGGTCGACGCCGGCCAGCTCGGCGACCTCGGCGGGCGCGTCGATCCGCAGCCGCCTGTCGATCCCGCGCGCCTCGTCCCACGCCAGCGGGGCGACGCCGTCGATCTGCGCCCCGCGCGCGTGCTCGTAGAAGCCCCGCGACTGGCCCGGCAGCGCGATGCGCAGCAGCGGCCACGCGTCGCGCTCGAGCACCGCGCGCTGGACCTCGAGCGCCAGCGGCGCGGCGAGCGACGTCGTGGCGACGAGCACCTGCTCGCCGGGCGCGACCTCGAGGCAGTAGTCGATCAGGAGATCCGCGAAGGCGCGCGGATCGAGCTTCACGCCCAGGCCTCGTCGAGCGCGCTGAGCGGCCCGGAGGCGTCGCGCCCGAGCTCCCGGGCGACGGCGGTGACGAGCGCGCGCTGCGGCTCGGGCCGCGCGCCCTCGCCCATGACGCCGATCCGCCAGGCCCGGCCGGCCAGGACGCCGAGGCCGCCGGAGACCTCGATGTCGTGCTCGGTCAGCAGCGCGGTGCGCACGGCGGCGTCGTCGACGCCCTCGGGCACGCGTACCGCCAGCAGCGGGTAGAGGTGCTCGCCCTCGGGCGCGAGGCGCTCGAAGCCCAGCTCCGACATCGCGCGGCGCAGCGCCTCGTGGGCGACGGCGTGGCGCTGCCAGCGCGCCTCGAGGCCCTCCTCGAGCACGGTCGCCAGCGCCTCGCGCAGGGCGTAGACCATGTTGACCGGCGCGGTGTGGTGGTAGGCGCGCGCCCCGCCGGCGCTCGGGTCGCGCCAGTACCCGAGGATCGCCTCCAGGTCGAAGTACCAGGAGCGGCGCTGGAGGTTCTCGGTCGCGCGCTCGGCGACCGTGAACGGCGCCAGGCCGGGCGGGCAGTTGAGGCACTTCTGCGAGCCGCTGAAGGCGGCGTCGACGCCCGCGGCGTCGATGTCGATCGGGTGCCCCGCCAGCGAGGTGACGCAGTCGACGAGCAGCAGCCCGCCGTCGGCGTGGACGGCGTCGGCGAGGCCCGAGAGGTCCATCGCGACGCCGGTCGACGTCTCGCCGTGGACGACGAACATCGCGCGTGAGCGGCCTCCGCGCCACGCCTCCAGCAGCGCCTCCGTCGGGATCGCGCGCCCCCACTCGGCCTCGACCGCGACGACGTCGGCGCCGACGCGGGCCAGCGCGTCGGCCATGCGCGCGCCAAACAGGCCGTGGACGCCGCAGACGACGCGGTCGCCCGGCGCGATCAGCGTGTCGACCATCGCCTGCATGCCGCCGCTGCCCGTCGCCGACAGCGGGAAGGCGACGCGGTTGGCGGTCCGGAACGTGCGCCGCAGCTGCTCGCCGACCTCGTCCATGATCGCGCCGAACTGCGGGTCGAGGTGGCCGACGGTCGGCTGGGCGAGCGCCCGCAGGACGCGCTCGGGCACGGGGCTGGGGCCGGAGCCCAGCAGGAGGCGGGGCGTGACGGAGAGGGTGTTTCGCCCTCCGCGACTCATGTCGTTCGTCTCTTCGGGCGACGTCACGGGAATGTTCACGGGGCCTCCATGTCGGGGAAGTGCTCGGCGAGGTGCTCGCGCAGGACGTCGCGGACCCAGCGGCGCTCGTCCTGGCCGGCCATGCGCAGGCGCGCGAGCAGCTCCCGCTGGCCCTCGGCCGGCGCGCCGGCGACGATCCAGCGCACGGCCAGGCGCTCGAACAGGAACTCGACGCTGCGGTGCCAGGAGTCCTCGGTGCTGCGCGACTGGTCGTGGACGATCGCGGCGTAGGCGTGGCGCGTCTGCGGGCTCAGCGTGCCGCGCAGCACGAGCGCGTTGCCGTCGGCGTCGCGGTACTCCGCCTCCGGCGCGGCGAGCCGGGGCAAGCGTCCGCGTGCTCGGCTTCGCCTGCCCATCGGCGAGAGTCTAGGGTCAGGCCGATCGTGGGCGAGTCGACGCGCGGGCGCGAGGCGGGCCGGGGCGAGCGGGTGGTCCCCGGCCTCTGGCGGCTGCGGCTGCCGATGCCCTGGCCGGGCGTCCCGCACGGCAACGCGTGGGCGGTGAAGGCCGGCGACGGCGTCGTCCTGTTCGACTGCGGCTACCACGACGAGCGCTCGCTCGCCGAGCTCGAGCGCGCGCTCGCCATGTGCGGCCTGCGCCTGGAGGACGTGCGCCTGCTGGTCTGCACGCACGCGCACGAGGACCACTACGGCGAGGCGGCCGCCGTGCTGCGCCGCGCCGGCTGCGAGCTGTGGATGCACCCGCGCTACGAGCACGCGCGGGCGCGCGTGGAGGACGAGCAGGGGTGGCTGGCCGCGCGGATCGCGCTCGGCCGCGCCAGCGGCGTGCCCGAGGAGCCGCTGGCCTGCTTCGCCGCGCGCTTCGGCCGGGAGCCGGCGGGCATCGAGGCGATCGTGGCGCCCGACCGCGAGCTGCTCGACGGCGTCGTCGTCGAGACCGACCTCGGTCCGTGGGTGGCCTACGAGACGCCGGGCCACGCGCCGTCGCACGTCTGCCTGTTCCAGCCCGATCGCCGGATGCTGATCTCCGGCGACCACGTGCTCGGCCGCGTGACGCTGTACTTCGACTACGGCTACACGCCCGACCCGGTCGGCGAGTTCCTGGCCTCGCTCGACAAGGTCGAGGCGCTGCGCGCCAGGCTGGCGCTCTCCGGCCACGGGCGCACCTTCGCCGACGTGCAGGCCCACGTCGACGCCACCCGCGCGCTCGTCGCCCGGCGGCTCGCCAGCGCGACGCGCGCGATCGCCGAGCGCGGGCCGATCTGCGCCTACGAGCTCGCCGCCCACGTCTACGACGACGAGACGATCGTGCCCGAGATGGCCGCCTGGCGCGTCGCCGAGACGCTCTGCTACCTCGCGCACCTCGAGCTGCGCGGCGACGTCGCGCGCGAGCGCGACGACGGGCTCGAGCTGTGGCGGCCGGCCGGCGGCTGACGGGCCGCCGTCAGCCGCCGCCCTCGGCGACGTCGATCTCGAGCGCCTGGAGCAGGCGCGGCGTGCCGTCGGGGGCCGTGTAGCGGACGTCGACGGAGTCGTCCTGGCGGTAGGTGCCGACGCCCCAGGCGCCGAGCAGCCAGCGCCAGCCGCTGACCCGGTCCTTGCGCAGCACGCGGTCGAAGACGAGCGCGCCGTCGCGGACCTGGTAGTCGCGGCCGTGCTCCTGGCGCACGCCGTTGAGGTAGACCTCGAACGGCGAGCGCACCTCGGGGGGAAGGCGGACGGTGGAGCGGGCCATCGGCGCCGAAAGGCTACGTCAACGCCGCCCGTCCGACCCCGCCACCGCGCCGCGTAGGCTGCGGCCGTGCCCGGCGACATCGACTACACGGTCCGCCGCTCCGAGCGGGCGCGGCGCGTGCGCGTCACGGTCGGGCCCGAGGGCGGCGTGGTCGTCGTCCTGCCGCGACGGGCGCGCGAGCGCGAGGCGGCGGCCGCCGTGGCCCAGCTGCGCCCGTGGATCGAGCGCCGCCTGGCCGAGGCGGCGCGGCTGCGCGAGCGGATCGCCGCGCGCGGGGCCAC
>DASZVK010000112.1:0-3163 GCA_035547175.1 Solirubrobacteraceae bacterium | reverse complement strand
AGGCGCTGGAGCTCGTCCGCGCGCAGCCGGGCATCTCGATCCCCGAGCTCGCCGAGGCGATGGGGATCAAGCAGAACTACCTCTACCGCGTCCTCCCCGGCCTGGCCCAGGACGGCCTGGTGAAGAAGTCCGGCAGGGGCTGGCAGGCGGTCGAGGCCGCGTAGCGCTCGGTCGCTCGGCGGGCCGCCTGGCCAGGACGCAGGTCGCGACGCCTACCGGACGTAGGCGAGCGGCCGAGGACGCCGCTAGGCGGTTCGCCGTGCGGCCGCGTCAGATCAGCCCCAGCTCCCTGACCGCTTCGCGCTCGCCCTCGAGCTCGGCGACGGTGGCGTCGATCTTCGAGCGCGCGAAGTCGCCGACCTCGAGGCCCTCGACGATCTCGTAGTCGCCGCTCGAGCAGCGGACCGGGAACGAGGAGATCAGGCCCTCGGCGACGCCGTACTCGCCGTGCGAGGTGACGGCCATCGAGACCAGGCCCGACGAGCCCTGGGCCCAGTCGTGCATGTGGTCGATCGCGGCGTTCGCGGCGCTCGCCGCGCTCGACGCGCCGCGCGCCTCGATGACCTCGGCGCCGCGCTTGCCGACCTTCGGCAGGTACTCGTTCTCGTACCAGTCCATGTCGACCTGGTCGGACGCCCTGGCGCCCCTGAAGGTCGCGTTGAACAGGTCGGGGAACATCGTCGGCGAGTGGTTGCCCCAGACGACGAGGTCGGCCACGTCCTCGACGCTGCCGCCCAGCTTCGTCGCGAGCTGCGCGTAGGCGCGGTTCTGGTCCAGCCGCGTCATCGCCGTGAAGCGCTCGGCGGGCACGTCGGGCGCGTGCGAGCGGGCGATCAGCGCGTTGGTGTTGGCGGGGTTGCCGACGACCAGCACCTTGACGTCGTCGGCCGCGCCGGCGTTGATCGCCTCGCCCTGCGGCTTGAAGATCGCGCCGTTGGCCTCGAGCAGGTCGGCGCGCTCCATGCCCGCCGTGCGCGGGCGGGCCCCGATCAGGAAGGCCGCGTTGGCACCGTCGAACGCCTTCGTCGCATCGTCGAAGATGTCGACGCCGGCAAGCAGCGGGAAGGCGCAGTCGTCGAGCTCCATCGCCGTGCCCTCGGCCGCCTTGACGGCCTGCGGGATCTCGAGCAGGCGCAGCTGCACCTTCTCGTCGCCGAACACCTGCCCGGAGGCGATGCGGAACAGGATCGCGTAGCCGATCTGGCCGGCCGCGCCCGTGACAACAACTCGTCTCGCCATGACTAGGAAGCCATCTCCTTCTGGAGGTTCTCGTCGATTGCTGCCAGGAACTCCTGCGTGGTGAGGAAGTCCTGGCCGGGCCCCACGAGCAGCGCGAGGTCCTTGGTCATCTTTCCGCTCTCCACCGTCTGCACGCAGACGCGCTCGAGCGTCTCCGCGAAGCGCGTCACGTCCGGCGTCTCGTCCATCCGCCCGCGCGCGGCCAGGCCGCGCGTCCAGGCGAAGATCGACGCGATCGGGTTGGTCGAGGTCGCCTCGCCCCGCTGGTGGGCGCGGTAGTGGCGCGTGACCGTGCCGTGCGCGGCCTCGGCCTCGATCGTCTTGCCGTCGGGGGTCATCAGCACGCTCGTCATCAGCCCGAGCGAGCCGTAGCCCTGGGCGACGGTGTCGGACTGGACGTCGCCGTCGTAGTTCTTGCAGGCCCATACGTAGCCGCCCTCCCACTTCAGCGCGGCGGCCACCATGTCGTCGATCAGGCGGTGCTCGTAGAACAGCCCGGCGGCCTCGAAGTCGGCCTTGAACTCGCTCTCGTAGACCTCCTCGAAGATGTCCTTGAAGCGCCCGTCGTAGCGCTTCATGATCGTGTTCTTCGTCGACAGGTAGAGCGGATAGCCGCGGTCGAGCGCGTAGCGCATCGACGCGCGCGCGAAGTCGTAGATCGACGCGTCGAGGTTGTACATCGCCATCGCGACGCCGGCGCCGGGGAAGTCGTAGACCTCGAGCTCGATCGGCTCGGAGCCGTCCCTGGGCGTGTAGGTGAGCGTCAGCCTGCCCTCGCCGGGCACCACGAGGTCGGTCGCGCGGTACTGGTCGGCGAACGCGTGGCGGCCGATCACGATCGGCTTCGTCCAGCCCGGCACCAGGCGCGGGATGTTGGAGATCACGATCGGCTCGCGGAAGATCACGCCGCCGAGGATGTTGCGGATCGTGCCGTTCGGCGACCGGTACATCTCCTTGAGGCCGAACTCCGCCACGCGCGCCTCGTCGGGCGTGATCGTCGCGCACTTGACGCCCACGCCGTGCTGCTTGATCGCGTTGGCCGCGTCGACCGTGATCTGGTCGTCGGTCTCGTCGCGCCTCTCGATCGAGAGGTCGTAGTAGAGGAGCTCGACGTCCAGGTAGGGGAGGATCAGCTGGTCCTTGATGAACTGCCAGATGATCCTGGTCATCTCGTCGCCGTCGAGCTCGACGACGGGGTTTCTGACGGTGATCTTCGACATGGGGCGCCGGAGGCTATTGGACCGGCGTGCGCACGCGGGCGTGACCCTCGAGCGCGGCCAGCGCGTCGTCGGCGTCGTCGTAGACGTCCTGGGAGGCGAGCAGGTCGCCGTCGAGGCGGGCCAGCACCCACGTCGTCATCCGCATGCCGGCGCCGGCGTAGGCGACCCGCGCGACGCGCCGGTCGCCGTCGACGGCCAGCAGCTCGGTCTCGGCGCGCAGGTCCTCGACGAGCTCGAACGAGCTGGCCGTCATCGTCTGCACGCCCTCGCGCCCGCGAGGGGCCGGGTCGGCGACGTCGCGGTGGTCGACCTGCCGGAAGCCGGGCGCCATCGCGCCCAGCAGGCGCTCGAGGTCGTGGGCGTCGAACCACTCCGTCCAGCGGCGCAGCTGGTCGGCGTGGCGCTCCCACGGGTCGACGGCGGGCCCGTCGCCGAGCTCGGCGGGCGCGGGCTCGGCGGCCTCGGGGAGCCGCTCGCCCGCCAGGTCCTCGAAGCGCTCGAGCGCGTGCTCGCGGTCGCCGACGGCGAAGACCTCGCCGACGGCGACGGTCCCGTCGTCGGCGAGCGCCGTCAGCAGCGCCTGCGCCGTGCCGAACGGCCGCCCGGCGCGCGTGCCCGACATGCGCAGCACGCCGAGGGCCACCGTCCCGCTCGCCGCGCGGCGCTCGACCTCGGCGGTCGCGTCGGGCGACTCGGCGACGATC
>DASZVK010000111.1:0-7434 GCA_035547175.1 Solirubrobacteraceae bacterium | reverse complement strand
CGACGTCCGCGCGCACCTCGTCGGCGTAGGCGCCCGGCTCGAGCGGCGCCAGCCCCAGCTCGGCGCCGATCGCGGCCAGCGTCTCGGGGTCGGCCAGGCGACGGCCCTCGGTGAAGTAGGCGGCGAACAAGCGCTCGAGCGCCTCGTCCCCGCGCCCGGCCGCGGCTGCCTGGTGCGCGAGCCGGTGGGCGTCGAAGGTGTTGGACGGCCGCGCGCGGTCGAGGTGGTACTCGATCCCGGCGGCCGCAGCGACGGCCGTCACGCGCTCGTTCATCGCGCGCGCCTCGTCCTCGGAGACGCCGTACTTGGCGGCGAGCATCTCGGCCGTCGTCTGGCCGGGGTCGGCGGGCATGTCGGGCGCGAGCTGGAAGCTGCGCCAGGTGACCTCGACCTCGTCGCGGTGCTCGAAGCGCTCCAGCGCCGCGTCGAGGTTGCGCTTGCCGACGTAGCACCACGGGCAGGCGACGTCCGACCAGACCTCGATGCGCATGGCCCTCAGCCTAGTTGACCGTGCAACCGCCCCCTGGCCCGGGCGGGCCGCCGCGGGAGGCGGCGGTCAGACGACGACGCTGCCGCTGACGTGGCTCGGCGGGCCATCGGGGCCGTCGTCGGCGTCCTCGACGTTGCCCGAGCGGACGGGGTCGAGGCCGCCGAGCCAGCGGTCGCACATGCGCGCCGCCTGGCGGCCCTCGTTGATCGCCCAGACGATCAGCGACTGGCCGCGGCGCGCGTCGCCGGCGGCGAACACGCCCGGCACGCTCGTCTCGTAGAGCGGCGCCTGCGCGTTGGAGCGCCCGTCGCGCTCCACGCCGAGGTCCTCGAGCAGCTGCTGCTCGGGCCCGAGGAAGCCCATCGCCAGCAGCACGAGGTCGGCCTCGATCTCGTGCTCGGTGCCGGACACCGGCTGGAAGTCCTTCGCCTCGGCGACGACCAGCCTGCCGACGCGGCCGGAGCCGTCGCCCTCGAACCTCGTCGTCGTCACGGCGTAGTCGAGCTCGCCGCGACCGACCTCCTGGGCCTCCTCCATGGCGTAGGAGAGGCGGAACTTCAGCGGCCACAGCGGCCACGGCGTGCGGTCGTCGGGACGGTGGTCGGGGGGCTTGGGCAGCACCTCGAGCTGGACGATGCTCGCGGCGCCCTCGCGGATCGCGTGGCCGACGCAGTCGGCGCCGGTGTCGCCGCCGCCGATGACCACGACGCGCTTGCCGCGCGCGGTGATCGCGCCCTGCTCCGGCGTGCCCGCGTCGATCGCGCGCTGGCGGACGTAGAGGTACTCCATGGCGAAGTGGATGCCGTCGAGCTCGCGGCCCTCGATCGGCAGGTCGCGCGGCACGCGCGAGCCGGTCGCCAGCACGACCGCGTCGAAGCGCTCGCGCAGCTCCTGGGCGCCGACGTCGCGGCCGACCTCGACGCCGCAGCGGATCTCGACGCCCTCGGCGCGTAGCTGGTCGGCGCGCCGCTGCACGAGCGCCTTCTCGATCTTGAACTGCGGCACGCCGAAGCGGACCAGGCCGCCGACCGCCTCGTCGCGCTCGAGCAGCGTCACCGCGTGGCCGGCGCGGCGCAGCTGCTGGGCGGCGGCCATCCCGGCCGGGCCGGCGCCGACGACGGCGACCGAGCGGCCGCTCTCGACGGCGGGCGGCTCGGGCACGACCCAGCCCTCCTGCCAGGCGCGGTCGACGATCGCCTGCTCGAGCTGCTTGATCGTGACCGCCTCGCCCTCGCGGATCTCCAGCACGCAGGCGGCCTCGCACGGAGCGGGGCACAGGCGGCCGGTGAACTCGGGGAAGTTGTTGGTCGCGTGCAGCTGGCGGATCGCCTCGTGCCAGCGGTCGCGGTAGACGAGGTCGTTCCAGTCCGGGATCAGGTTGCCCAGCGGGCAGCCGTTGTGGCAGAACGGCACGCCGCACTCCATGCAGCGCGCCCCCTGGCGCCGCAGCTCCTCGACGGGCTGCACCGAGACGAACTCGTCGAGGTCGTGCGTGCGCTGCGCCGCGTCGCGGTAGGCGACGCCGACGCGCTCGATCCTCAGGAAGCCGCCGAGCTCACCCATCGAGGACGGCTCCGGCGCTGTCGTGCTCCCTCTCCTCCTGCGCCCACTGCGCGAGGACCCGCTTGTAGTCGGTCGGGAAGACCTTGACGAACTTCGGCAGCAGCGCGTCGAAGTCGTCGAGCACGCGCCGGCCGACCGGCGAGCCGGTGCGGCGCACGTGCTCGGAGACGAGGTCGCGCAGCTCGATCGCGTCGGCCTCGTCGACCTCCTCGAGCTGGTCGAGCATCGCCGGGTTGCAGCGCGAGCGGAAGCTGCCGTCCTCGTCGAGCACGAACGCCAGCCCGCCGCTCATGCCCGCGGCGAAGTTGCGCCCGGTCGGGCCGAGCACGGCGACGACGCCGCCGGTCATGTACTCGCAGCCGTGGTCGCCGACGCCCTCGACGACCGCGCGCGCGCCCGAGTTGCGCACGGCGAAGCGCTCGCCGGCGAGCCCGCGGAAGAACGCGCGGCCGCCGGTGGCGCCGTACAGCACGGTGTTGCCGACGACCTGGTTGTCCTCGGCGGCGAACGTCGCCGCGTCGGGCGGGCGCACGGCGAGCACGCCGCCGGACAGGCCCTTGCCCGTGTAGTCGTTGGCGTCGCCGCGCAGGTCGAAGGAGACCCCGGGGGCCAGCCAGGCGCCGAACGACTGGCCGGCCGAGCCGCTGAAGGCGACCTCGATCGCGTCCTCGGGCAGCCCCTCGGCGCCGCGCACGCGCGCGATCTCGCTGGAGAGGATGCCGCCGACCGTGCGGTTGACGTTGCGGATCGCCCGCTCGATCGCGATGCGGTCGGCCTCGCCGTCGATCACGTGGCGGGCCTGCGCGACGAGGTCCCAGTCGAGCGCGTCGTCGAGCACGCCGGGCGGCGGCTCGACGCGCCGCAGCGGCGCGCCCTCGGGCAGCTCGGGACGCGACAGCAGCAGCGACAGGTCGATGCCGCGGGCCTTCCAGTGCTCGACCGCCGTCGTCGCGTCGAGCAGCTCGGTGCGGCCGACGATCTCGTCCAGCGTCCGCGCGCCGAGCGCCGCGAGGATCGCGCGCACCTCCTCGGCGACGAAGAAGAAGAAGTTGATGACGTGCTCGGGCTGGCCCTTGAAGCGCTTGATCAGCTCCGGGTCCTGCGTGGCGATGCCGACCGGGCAGGTGTTCAGGTGGCAGGCGCGCATCATGATGCAGCCGGTCGCGATCAGCGGGGCCGTCGCGAAGCCCATCTCGTCGGCGCCGAGCAGCGCCGCGACGACGACGTCGCGGCCGGTCTTGAGCTGGCCGTCGGTCTGCACGGTGATGCGGCGGCGCAGGTCGTTGCGCAGCAGCGTCTGCTGGGTCTCGGCGAGGCCGATCTCCCAGGGGACGCCGGCGGAGACGATCGAGCTCAGCGGCGAGGCGCCGGTGCCGCCGTCGTGGCCGGCGATCAGGACGTGGTCGGCGTTGGCCTTGGCGACGCCCGCGGCGACCGTGCCGACGCCGACCTCGGCGACGAGCTTGACCGACACGCTGGCGCGCGGGTTGGCGCAGCGCAGGTCGTAGATGAGCTGCTTGAGGTCCTCGATCGAGTAGATGTCGTGGTGCGGCGGCGGCGAGATCAGGCCGACGCCCGGCGTCGTGTGGCGCACCGAGCCGATGTAGCGGTCGACCTTGTGGCCGGGGAGCTGGCCGCCCTCGCCCGGCTTGGCCCCCTGCGCCATCTTGATCTGCAGCTGGTCGGCGTTGACGAGGTAGTGGATCGTCACGCCGAAGCGACCCGAGGCGACCTGCTTGATCGCCGAGCGGCGGTCGTCGAGGAAGCGCGCCGGGTCCTCCCCGCCCTCGCCCGTGTTGGACTTGCCGCCGAGCGCGTTCATCGCCTGGGCGAGCGTCTCGTGCGCCTTGGGCGAGATCGAGCCCAGCGACATCGCGCCGGTGGCGAAGCGCCTGACGATCGCGCTCGCCGGCTCGACCTCCTCGATCGGGACCGGCGTCGTCTCGCCGGTGCGGATCCGCAGCAGGCCGCGCAGCGTGCAGTCGCGCGTCGCCTGCTCGTTGACCAGCCGGCTGTACTCGTCGTACTTGCGCTGCGCGCTCTCGTCGGTCGCGCGCACCGCGTGCTGCAGCGCGGCGATCGTGTCCGGGTTCCACATGTGCTTCTCGCCGTCGCGCCGCCAGGCGTAGACGCCGCCGACGGGCAGCAGCTCGCCGGCGTGCTCCTTCGGATAGGCGCGCGCGTGGCGGTCGAGCGCCTCGCGGGCGAGCACCTCGATGCCGATGCCGCCGATGCGCGACGCGGTGCCGGTGAAGTGGCGGTCGATCAGCTCGCGCTCGAGCCCGACGGCCTCGAAGATCTGGGCGCCGCAGTAGCTCTGGATCGTCGAGATCCCCATCTTCGAGATCGTCTTGAGCAGGCCCTTGCCGATGCCCTTGACGGCGCGCAGCTCGGCCTCCTCGGCGCCGGCGACGCCCTTGATTCGGCCGTCGGCGGCGAGCTCGTCGATCGTGTCGAGCAGCAGGTACGGGTTGACGGCGCTGGCGCCGTAGCCGATCAGCGTCGCGAAGTGGTGGACCTCGCGCGGCTCGCCGGACTCGATCACCAGGCCGGCGCGCAGGCGGGTGCCCTCGCGCACGAGGTGGTGGTGGACGGCGGCGACGGCGAGCAGCGACGGGATCGCCGCGCGCTCGCGGCCGACGCGGCGGTCGGACAGGATGATGACGTTGACGCCGCCGGCGATCGCGTCGTGCGCCCGGTCGCACACCGATGCCAGCGCGGCGGTCATCCCGGCGGGCCCGTCGGCGACCGGCCAGGTGATGTCGATCGTCTCGGCCTCGAAGACCTCGTGGGCGACGTGGCGCAGCGTCTCCAGCTCCTGGTTGCGCAGGATCGGCTGGTCCATGACGAGCTGGTGGGCGTGCTGGGGCGTCTCCTCGAGCAGGTTGCCCTCGGCGCCGACGCCGGTCCCCAGCGACATCACGATCGACTCGCGGATCGGGTCGATCGGCGGGTTGGTGACCTGCGCGAAGAGCTGCTTGAAGTAGCTGAACAGCGGCGGGCGCTGGTCGCTGAGCACGGCGAGCGCGTTGTCGTTGCCCATCGAGCCGATCGGCTCCTCGGCGTTGGCCGCCAGCGGGGCGATCAGGACGCGCACGTCCTCCTGCGTGTAGCCGAACGCCAGCCGCCGCAGGTGCGAGGGCTCGACGCCCGTCATCGTCACGTGCGCGGGCTCGAGGTCGTTGAAGTGGACGACGTTGTCGCGGTACCACTCGCCGTAGGGGCGGCGCGTGGCGACCTCGCGCTTGACCTCCTCGTCGGAGACGATCCGGCCCTCGCGCAGGTCGACCATGAACAGCTTGCCGGGCGCCAGGCGACCGAGGCGCTTGACGTTCGCCGGGTCGATGCCGAGCATCCCGACCTCGGAGCCGAGCACGACCCAGCCGTCGTGCGTCTCGCACCAGCGGCCCGGGCGCAGGCCGTTGCGGTCCAGCGTCGCGCCGACGATCTCACCGTCGGTGAAGCAGACCGCCGCGGGGCCGTCCCACGGCTCCATGAGGCAGGAGTGGTACTCGTAGAAGCCCCGGAGGTAGTCGGGCAGGTCGTCGCGGCCGCCGTAGGCCTCGGGGATCATCATCATCGCCGCGTGCGGCAGCGAGCGGCCGGCGAGCATCAGCAGCTCGAGCACGTTGTCGAACGTCGCCGAGTCCGAGCCGCCCGGGCGCACGATCGGCATCACCTTGCGCAGGTCGTCGCCGAACAGCTCGCTGGCGAGCTGCGACTCGCGCGCGCGCATCCAGTTGACGTTGCCCATCAGCGTGTTGATCTCGCCGTTGTGGGCGATCACGCGGTAGGGATGGGCGAGCTCCCAGCTCGGGAACGTGTTCGTCGAGAAGCGGCTGTGGACGAGCGCCATGCCCGAGGCGAAGCGCTCGTCGGCGAGGTCGGGGTAGAAGCCCTTGAGCTGGTAGCTGATCAGCATCCCCTTGTAGACGACCGTCCGCGAGGAGAAGCTCGGCGCGTAGAAGTCGGGGCCGGCGCCGAGCTCGACCACGCGCCGGATCACGTAGAGCTTGCGCTCGAACGCCGCCCGGTCCCCGCGCAGCTCGCCGACGGCGCCGATGAACGCCTGGCGGATGAACGGCCGCGTGCGGCCGGCGGTCTCGCCGACGTGCTCGGGGTCGACGGGGACGTCGCGCCAGCCGAGCAGCTCCATGCCCTCGCTGCGGACGGCGTGCTCGACGAGCTCCTCGAGCTTGCGGCGCCGCTCCGGCTCGGTCGGGAAGAAGCAGACGCCGACGCCGTAGGCGCCCGCCGGCGGCAGCTCGAAGTCGCACACGGCGCGGAAGAACGCGTCCGGGACCTGGACGAGGATGCCCGCCCCGTCGCCCGACCTGACGTCGGCGCCCTCGGCGCCGCGGTGCTCCAGGTTGTCCAGCGCCGTCAGCGCCCGCTCGATCACCTCGTGGGACGGCTCGTTGTCCAGCCGCGCGATCATCGCGACGCCGCACGCGTCGTGCTCGAAGCGAGGGTCGTACAGCCCGTCGGCCGTTGGCGGCGTGGTGTGGTGGATCGTCATGCGGTGCTCCCGAGAGGGTGGGACCACTGAGGCGGAGAGCGAAGTGTAATCGGCGGGTGCCGCCCCGGGCCTCGTCGCAAAGGCGCCACGACGACGCCTTTGGCGCCGAGCCGCGAGCGCCTCGGCGCGTGCCGGGCGGCGCGCCGACTATGGTTTCGGCGCCCTCCGAGGCACCGCGACCAGGATTGAGAGGAGGGGGACTCGGGCACCATGGCTCACGACCTTCCCGTGGACGGCGGCGACGCCGCAGAGCTTGGCCCTGACCCCCTGCCCGACGATCCCGACCTCTCTCTGACGCTCCAGGCCCGCCCGGAGAACGTGGCCGTCGTGCGCCACGCGATCGCGGGCCTCGGCGACGTGCTCGACATCGACGACCAGACGCTGTCGGACATCAAGCTCGCCGTCAGCGAGGCGTGCACCAACGCCGTCGTCCACGCCTACCCCGACGGCGTCGGCGACGACCCGCTGGAGGTGCTCGCGTACGTGCGCGGCCGCCGGCTGCTGCTCGTCGTGCGCGACGAGGGGCGCGGGATCGTCCCGCGCACGGACAGCCCCGGCCTCGGCCTCGGCCTGCCGCTGATCGCGACGCTCGCGGAGTCGGTCGAGCTGGGCACCGACGACCGGCAGCGCACCGAGGTGCGCATGACCTTCCGCCTCGACGCGGAGCCCGAGGCGACCGCATGAGGCCCGACCCGGGCCCGGTCGCCAGCTCGGTCCGGCTGGCGGTCCGGGGCGGCCCGCTCGCGGAGCCGGTGCTGGCGCGCGTCGTCGGGAGGCTCGCGGCGCGGGCGCTGTGCCCGGTGGACCGGCTCGACGACGCGATGCTCGTCGCCGACGCGATCGCCGCGCACGCGCCCGGCCA
>DASZVK010000110.1:0-2707 GCA_035547175.1 Solirubrobacteraceae bacterium | reverse complement strand
GCTGCTCGGCGCCCTGGTGGTCGACGCGTCCGGCGCCTTCCACGACGAGCTGACGCTGCCGAAGGGCCTGCCCACGGGCACCCACCACCTGGTCGTCTCCGGCATCTCGGCCGATGCGACCAGCCTGACGCGCACGACCAGCTTCACGATCGGCGCCGACGGCCGCTTCGCCACGTCCGCCGCGCGCACGACCGCCGGCACGTCGCCGGCGAGCGCCCCGCGCCCGCGGGACCGGCGGAGCGCACGTCCCGCCGCTCCGGCGGCGTCGCGGGCAGCCGCCTACGCGCCGTACGACCCGCGCCACGACACGCATCGCGTCGTCGGCATGCTCGCCGCCGGCTTCGCCCTGATGTCCGTCGCGGGGGCCGGCGGCATGGCGGCCGGCCGGCGCGAGGAGCGCAAGCGCAAGAGCGGCAAGGTCACCTCGGCCAAGGTCAAGCACCACAAGTTCCGCTGGGAGGGCGAGGCCCCGGGCGACGCGTCGTGGACCTGGAGGCTCCCCGGCTGGCGGCTGCTGGACCGGGCGAGCAGGGCGCTGCCGGTCAGGCTCGCGCCGGTGACGCCGCTCGCCGCGCGACTGCTGACGGACGCAAGCTACCTGCGCGCGAGCCTCGGGCCGGTGTCGTTGCTGGCGCCGCTCGCCGGGCTCGGCCTCGGCGTCGCCGCGGCGCTGAACGGCGGCGGGCAGGCGCTGCCGCCGTCGCCCGGGCTGCTCCTGGCCCTGATCCTCGTCGGCCTGTTCGACGCCGCCGCCGGCTTCCTCGCCGCCGTCGCGTTCGCGGTGGTGGTGCTCGCGCACGGCGGGGTCGCCGGCGCCGACGACCTGCGCACGCTGCTCGGCGTCTGCGTGCTGTGCTTCGCGGTCGCCCTGATCGCCGGCGCGGCGCGGCCGTTCCGCCGGCCGATCGAGGAGCTGTCCCTGCACGACTCCTGGACGCGTGTGGCCGACGTCGTGATCGCCTCGCTGCTCGGCGCCTGGGCGACCCAGAAGATGATCGGCGCGCTCCCAGGCCTGTCCGGCCTGCGGCTGCCGATCGTCGACCACGCGAACGCGATCGCGCTCGTCGTCCTGCTGTGCATCCCGGCGCGGTTCGCGCTGGAGACGATCGTGTCGATCCTCTACCCGGAGCGCCTGAGGGCCGTCCAGCCGGAGAAGGTGCCGTGGTCGGGGACGAAGCAGCGGCTGCTCTCGCTCGCCTTCCGGACGACCCTGTTCGTGTTCGCGGCGATCGCGTACATCGGCGACTGCTGGGAGCTGTGGGTCGGCGCCGCGCTGTTCGTCGTCCCCCAGGTGCTCTGCATCTACGAGCGCAGGTTCCCGAACTCCGAGTCGCTCTACCGCGTGCTGCCGGGCGGCATCGTCAAGACGGTGACGATGATGTTCGTCGGGCAGTGGTTCTTCCTGCTGTTCCGCGAGCACGTCTCGACCGCGAACCTGCTCGCCTACGGGTTCGTCTTCCTCGGCCTGCCGAGCCTGGCGCTGTCGCTCGCCGAGCTGTTCGGGCGCGACGGCGACGACCCGAGGGACGCGTGGTGGCGCCAGCTCGGCGGGACCGGCGTGCTGGCGATCGGCGTGCTGTTCGTCTTCGGGTACTTCTCGTAGGAGAACCGCTCGCAGGATCGGGGCGCCCGGATTCGAACCGGGGACCTCGGCCACCCAAAGGCCGCGCGCTACCAGGCTGCGCCACGCCCCGCTGCCAGCCCGGTCGAGTCTACGGATCGGCAGACTGGCGTCCGTGCGGACCGCCATCCTGCTCGCATCGGCGTCGCTCGGCGCGCTCGCCTCGTCGACGAGCGCGGCGGCGGTCGACTGGGACGCCAACGCGCGTGCCGCCGCGGCCTGGGCCCGGCAGCGCCAGGGCACGGTCGCGTTCGCGCTGATCGACGACCACGGCGTCGAGCGCGGCGTCGGCGCCCGCCGTCACTGGCTGAGCGCGAGCACGCTCAAGCCGATCCTGATGACCGTCTACCTGCGTCAGGAGGCGGTGCGCGACCGGCCGCTGACGCTCGCCGAGCGCAGGCTGCTGTCGCCGATGATCCGCGCGTCGGCGAACGATCCGGCCAGCCGCCTGGTCCTGCAGCTCGGCGCCGCCCGGATCGAGGCGTTCGCGCGCGAGCACGCGGGGCTCGGGTCGTTCCGGCTCGCGCTGCCGACGTGGGGCAGCTCGACGATCACGGCGCTCGGCTACGCGCGCTTCATGCGCCGCATCGACTACCTGCTGCCGCCGCGCCAGCGCGCCTACGCCCGATCGCTGCTGCGCACGATCGTCGCGCGCCAGCGCTGGGGCGTTGCCCGGGTCGCGCCCGACGGCTGGACGCTGCTGTTCAAGGGCGGTTGGCGGGCTGGGAGCCGCGGCGGGCGGATCGTCAACCAGGTCGCGCGCCTAGAGCGCGGTCGTCGCGTGGTGACGCTGGCGATCCACACCGACGGCGACCCGAGCCACGACTACGGAACGCGCACCGTCGAGGGAGTCGCTCGCCGTCTGCTCGCCGGGCTGTGACAATGGACGGCGGCCCCCTTAGCTCAACTGGATAGAGCGGCCGGTTTCTACCCGGCAGGTTCCGGGTTCGAGTCCTGGAGGGGGCGTAGGCGACATCGAGCGTCGGAAAGGCGCCAGGCCCCGTCAGGGGGCGTTCGCGCACGGACTGCGTGCCGCGTCGGCACGGGTCGTATTAGGGAACCCTAATAGGGCGCCCTAATTCTGTT
>DASZVK010000109.1:0-4179 GCA_035547175.1 Solirubrobacteraceae bacterium | reverse complement strand
GCGCGTCAGCCCGTAGCTGCGCGCCGTCTCGATCATCACGGGGTCGACGCCGCGCAGCCCGTCGGCCGTGTTGAGCATCACCGCCCAGTTGCAGCCCAGGCCGATCAGCCCGGCCTCGAGCGTCATCCCGGGGCCGAACATGATCAGGAAGATCGGGATCAGCGCCACGGTCGGCGTCGCGCGAAAGAACTCGGTCAGCGGCGCCAGGTTGCGGCGCAGGCGCGGCGACAGGCCCATCGCCAGGCCGATCAGGAAGCCCACCACGATTCCCGCGACCGTGCCGATCGCGAAGTGGCGCAGGCTGTAGAGCACGTCGTCGTTGAAGTGGTCCCAGATGTAGACGCGCTTGAACTCCGCCCAGCTCTTGCCCAGCGGCGGGAAGTACGGATCCGCCGAGTGCCGGCTCACCAGCCACCACAGGAACACGAGCCCGATCGGCACGATCAGCTCCAGCAGGTACAGCCCCGCCTGACGCCGGCCGATCATGCGCCGTCTCCCCGATAGGAGGGATGCCAGGCCAGCACGCGGCGCTCCAGCCAGACCAGCGCGTAGTAGACGACGAGGCCGAGCAGCCCGGCGACGAACGTCCGCGCGAACACCAGCGGCGTGTTGAACGTGCCCTGGGCCACCTGGATCAGGTAGCCGAGGCCGCCGCCGCCGACGAACAGCGACGCGCCGATGGCGAGCAGCAGCCCGAGCGTCCCCGACAGGCGAAGGCCGGTCGCGATGTACGGCAGCGCGCTGGGAAAGACGATCTGGCGGAACTGGCTCAAGCCGCTGAGCCCGTACACGCGGCCGGTCTCGCGCGCGACGGGGTCGACGTCGTGGACGCCGTCCATCGTCTGCAGCAGCAGCGGCCAGGTCGAGGCCAGCAGCACGAGGATGACCGTGATCTTGGTGCCGACGCCGTAGAGGAGCACCAGGAACGGGATCGCCGCGATGCTGGGGACGGTCCGCAGGATCTCGACCGTCAGGTGGGTCGAGTGGTAGGCGATCCGCGACACGCCGAGCAGGATCCCCAGCGGGATCGAGACGGCGATGACGATCAGCATCGCCAGCCCCCACGAGCGGATCGTGACCCACGTGGCCTCGAGGACCGGCCCGTGGACGACGTCGTGCCACAGCGCGCGGGCGATCTGGTCGAGCGACGGGATGACGTTGTCGTCGCCGAAGACGTTCGTCAGCGCCACGATCTCGAACAGCCCGAGGAACGCCAGCACGCAGAGCGTCGGCTCCACCACCTTCGCGGCGGGGATGCGGATCGGCCGGCGCCCTGCCTCGCGGCCGAGCGCCGGCACGGCGTCGACGGACGCGGCGCTGGTCTCGGTGACCGCCATCTAGCTCTCCTCTGGACAAGTCATACAGCAAGCGCAGCGAGAGGCGACGGTGGCGGCCGGGCGTCCCTCGGGAGGAGACGCCCGGCCGCTCGTCGACTCGGTGTGGAGTGCGGTGGCGGTGATCAGGACGACGTCGGCAGCGGGACGAACAGCGCCTTGAGCTGCTTGTCGGGCACCAGCGCCTTGATCGCCCCGAACTGCTGGAGCGACTTGAGCTGCTTCACGAGCTGGTCGTAGGCGTAGGTGGTCGGCATCGCGGCCAGGCGCATCTTGTTGGTCACGTCGGTGGGCAGCTGCATGAAGTAGTGCGCCAGCCGGCGGTACGTCGTCGGGTTGCGCGCCACGAGCTTGGCCGTACGCAGGTAGGCCTTCTGGTAGGCGGTGATCAGCGGCTTGTGGCTGTTGTAGAACGACTCCGTCGTGATCGCGTAGGTGACCGGCGAGTCCTTGCCGTACACCTCGGCCATCGGGTTCTGGTCGATGACCCGGAACTTGTCGGCGTTGAGCACGATGTTCGGCTCGTTGCACTGGCCGCCGGCGACCGTCTGGTTGATGATCGACTGGGCCAGGCTGGCCTGCAGGATCTGGACGAACTTGACCTTGTCGAGGTCGACGCCGGCGCGCGCGAGCTTGACGCGGAAGGCGATGTCCGTGTTGGACCCGAGCAGCGTCGTCACGACGCTCTTGCCCTCGAACTGCTTCCAGGTCTTGGGGTCCGAGGTGATCGAGCTGTTCTTCGAGACGCAGATCGCGAAGTCGCCCGGTCCCGTGTTCGGCGCGATGATCTTCAGCTTGATGCCCGACTCGACGGCCTGGACGATGCCGGCGGGGTTGAGCAGCGCCATGTCGGCGCGACCGGCCTCGACCTGGGCGAGCAGCACGGCCGCGCCGGCGACGTCCTGCTCCTGGAGCTTGACGCACTCCTGCTTGAGGAAGCCCGTCGCCGCGGTGATCTGCGGCGGGTTGTACGCGGCGGCGATGTTCTTGCCGGTGCGCAGCGTCTGGTAGCTCTTGCACTTCGTGGCGGCGCCTGCGGTCGACGCGCCGATGCTCGCGACGATCGCGGCGACGAGCACGGCGACCGACAGGAGCCCTGCGAGCGCCCTGCGCGGCGTCAGGTGCGCCATCGGACTGGCGGACATGTGGTTCCTCTCCTCCATCGCTGTACCTGCTTGGCGAATGCCGACCGCGCCCATGGACGCGCCTCGGGGGCGCGTTCACCTCTCCTGCACGGAGGCACCGGCGACCATAATGTGTGCATCTTGAGGATGTCAAGGGCCTGCCGCGATTGTCCACCCCGGAAAAACCAAAGGTTGTTCCCGCAACTTCTTTCGCCCGCGGGCTGCATTCGCGCCCGGCTCCGGCCCGGGCCGGCGGCCCGGCGGCGCCGCGGACTGGGCCGCGTGTTGAGCGGCGCTTAACGATGTGCCGGGGCCACGCCGGCCCTCGGGGGGCTAGCCGGCGCGCAGCGCGGGCAGCTTGCGGTGGTCGTAGGTCGTCGCGCGCGTGACGATGAACTCCAGGCCCACGCGCTTGGGCGCCTGGCGGGGCACGACGTCGAGCATCGCGGCGTTGTCGTAGCGCAGCAGGAGCTCTTCGCCGAGCCTGGCGACCCGTTCGGCGTCGCGGTGCAGGACGACGTCGCACTCGAGCATCGCGCCGCGGTAGTCGGCGTACGTCGAGCCGGCCTCGACCATCAGCGTCGCGCGCGGCTTGCGCTCGAGGTTGCGGACCTTCTGCGCCTTGGCGAAGCTCCACGACCAGATCCGTCCGTCGCGCATCACGTAGCCGAGCATCACGACGTGGGGCACGTCGCGCGGGCCGTCGGTGGCGAGCACGAGCTTGCGCTCCTGCTCGAGGAACGCCGCGAGCTCGGCGTCGGTCATCGCCATCCTGTCGCGGAGATGGGCCATCGGCCAGAATGGATGTATACACCCGATCCCGCAGACGGGTCTGGCTCGGGGATAGGATGGCGACGTGCAGGACGGCCCCGTCACGACAATCCAGCCGGTCGTCAGGACGCCGGGCGACCACGCGGCCAACGTGGTCCACGCGCACCTGCGCGAGATGATCCTCGACGGCGTCCTCGCTCCCGGCACCTCGATCAACCAGGTCACGCTCGCGGCCGACCTCGGCGTCAGCCGCACGCCCGTCCGCGAGGCGATCCGCATGCTCCAGGAGGAGGGGCTGGTCGAGGCCGAGCCGCAGAAGCGCGCGCGCGTCGTCGGCTTCGACCCCGCCCATCTCGACGCCGTCTACACCGAGCGCATCCTGCTCGAGGGCCTCGCCGCCTCGCTGACGGCGCCCCACGCCGACGATGCGCTCGTCGCGCGGCTCGAGGAGTCGCTCGGCCGCCTCGAGGCGGACCCCGAGGACCGGCTCTCGCCCGCGTGGCGGATCGAGCACGCGAAGTTCCACGTCGACCTCGTCTCGGGCGTCAACCCGCACCTGCAGCGCGCGATCCGCGCCAACATGGACCGGGGCGAGCACTACCGCCTCAACTACCGGCTGATGTACGAGACGACCGGCACGCTCCAGTGGGACACGAGCCCCGCCGAGCACCACGCGATCGTCGAGGCCTACCTCGACCACGACGGCCCGAGGGCGGCGGCGGAGCTGGCCGGGCACCTCGCGCGCACCGCGCTCTCGCTGGTCGCCCAGCTCGCGCCGACCTACGACCCGGTGGCCGTGCGCTCCGCGCTGCGCACGATGCAGCGCCTCGGCGCGGCCCGCTAGCCGCCCCCGCCGACCGGCCGGGCGGGAGCCCGGAGCCGGTCGGTCAGCGAGCGGAGGTCGGCCGCCGCGTCGAGGCCGTGGATCGCGTCGCCCAGCGCCGCCGCCG
>DASZVK010000108.1:0-6657 GCA_035547175.1 Solirubrobacteraceae bacterium | reverse complement strand
TCCAGCACATGCCGCCCAACTTCACGGCGTCGCTGGCCGCCCGCCTCGACGCGGCCTCCAGGCTGACGATCCGCGAGGCCGCCGACGGCGAGCGCCCCTCCCCCGGCGTCGCGCTGCTCGCGCCCGGCGGGCGCCACATGCGCCTGCACGGCGGCCGCGTCGAGCTCAGCGACGAGCCGCCGATCGGCGCCCTGCGCCCGCGCGCGGACCTGACGATCGCCGACGTCGCGCGCGAGCACGGCCGGCACACGATCCTCGTCGTCCTCACGGGGATGGGCAGCGACGGCCTCGAGGGCGCCAGGGCGGTCCGCGCGGCCGGCGGGCGCGTGATCGTCGAGGACGAGTCGACCTGCACGGTCTTCGGGATGCCGCGCGCGATCGAGTCGGCCGGCCTGGCCGACGTCGTCGCGCCGCTGCACGAGATCGCCGGCGTCCTGATCGAGGAGGCGGCGTGACGGCGACCGTCGCGCAGGACGAGTACGTCGACTTCTGCGAGGGCGTGCGCGCCCTCTGCCAGGTCGACCTGCTCCAGTACAAGCGCCCGCAGATGGAGCGCCGCCTGCGCACGTTCGCCCAGCGGCGCGGCTGGTCGTCGCTGCGCGAGTACCTGCTCGAGCTCGGCCGGACGCCCGAGGAGCTCGCCGCGCTGCTCGACCGCGCGACGATCAACGTCTCGCAGCTGTGGCGCAACCCCGAGCAGTGGACGGCGCTCGCGCGGGGGGTCGTGCCCGAGCTCGCGCAGACGGGGTCGATCCGCGTCTGGAGCGCCGGCTGCTCCTACGGGGCCGAGGCGTTCACGATCGCCGCGGTCTGCGTCGACGCGGCGCCGGGCGCCCGCATCGGCGTGCACGGCACCGACATCGACGGCCGCATGGTCGAGCGCGCCTGCCCCGGCTGGTTCTCCGACGCCGACGCGCGCTCGGCCCCCGCCGACGCGCTCGCGCGCCACTTCGTCCGCGACGGCGCCGGCTGGCGCGCGAACGACGCGCTGCGCTCGCTGACGAGCTTCGAGACCGGCGACCTGCTGCGCATGCGCCCGCAGGCCGGCCGCTACGACCTCGTGCTCTGCCGCAACACCGTCATCTACTTCAACGAGCCCGTGCGCGACGCCCTGCACGAGCGGCTCGCCCACGCGCTGCGCCCCGGCGGCTACCTGGTCGTCGGCTCGACCGAGCGCATCTCCGACCCGGCCGCCTGCGGCGTGCAGGCCGTGGCGCCGTTCACGTACAGGAGGGCGTGATGGACGACTACCTGCCCATGTTCCTGGCCGAGGCGCGCGAGCACCTCCAGGACCTGAACCTCGCCGTCGTGCGCATCGAGGAGCGGCCCGACGACGCCGAGACGATCGACGAGATCTTCCGCATCGCGCACTCGATCAAGGGCATGAGCGCGGCGATGGGCTTCGCCGGGATGGCCGCCTTGACCCACCGCATGGAGGACCACCTCGAGCTGCTGCGCCACGACGCGGCGGGCATGAGCCGCGAGGAGATCGACGTCGTGCTCGCCTGCCTGGACGCGCTCGAGGGCGCCGTCGAGCGGATCGACTCGGGCCAGGACGAGGCGCTCGACCCCGAGCGGCTCGTCGCCCGGCTCGACGCGCTGGCCGCCGCCCGCGCGGCGGCCGGTGGGCTGCGAAACGCACCCGATACGGACCTTTCGCCGCCCAGCGCCGGGGGTGCCGCGCCGGCCGACGCGCCTGAGCCCGAGCCCGCGCCCGCGCCCACCGAGGGCGCGTCGCTGCGCGTCACCGCGCGCCTGCGCGACGACGCGGCGATGCCCGCCGTCCGCGCCCACATGGTGCTCGCCGCGCTCGCCGCGCACGGCACGATCGTCTCCTCCATCCCGCCCGCCGACGACGTCGACGGCTTCGCCGGCCGCGAGGTCGTCGCCTTCCTGGCGACCGGCGACGACGCCGCGGCGGTCGAGAGCACCGCGTGCGGCGTCCCCGACGTCGCCGCCGCCGTCGTCGCCGAGGTCGATCGCGCGCAGGCCGCCGAGCCCGTCGCCGGCGCCCCGGCGGACGGCCCGTCGAACGGCGCGCGGCCGGCGTCGTCGCGCAAGGCGACCGCGACCGTGCGCGTCGACGCCGAGCGCCTCGACCTGCTCATGCACCACATGGGCGAGGTCGTCGTGCACCGCACGCACGTCGAGGCGCTCGCGGCGCGCTCGCCCGTCCCCGGCCTGGCCCAGGCCGTCCAGGACCTCACGCGCAGCTCCAAGGCGCTGCAGGACATGGTCATGCAGATCCGGCTGATCCCGGTCGAGGCCGTCTTCCTGCGCTTCCCACGGCTCGTGCGCGACCTGTCGGCGAAGCTCTCCAAGCAGGTCGAGCTGACGCTGGTCGGCCAGGACACCGAGCTCGACCGCACGGTCGTCGACGCGCTCGGCGACCCGCTCGTGCACCTGATCCGCAACTCGCTCGACCACGGGCTCGAGGCGCCGGCCGAGCGCGAGGCGGCGGGCAAGCCCGCCACCGGCACGCTCGAGATCGCCGCGCGCTACGCCGGCGGCGACGTCGTCATCACGGTTCGCGACGACGGCCGCGGGATCGACCCGGCGCGGGTCGCCGCGCGCGCCGCCGAGCGCGGCCTGATCGAGCCCGCGGCCGTCGCGGCGATCGACATGGCGCGTGCCGTCGAGCTGCTCTTCGAGCCCGGCTTCTCGACCGCCGAGGAGACCAGCGACATCTCCGGCCGCGGCGTCGGCATGGACGCGGTGCGCTCGGCGATCCGCGGCCTCGGCGGCGACGTCTCGATCGAGTCCGAGCCGGGCCGCGGGACGGCGACCTCGGTGCGCCTGCCGTTGACGCTGGCGATCGTCGCCGCGCTGCTGGTGCAGGCCGGAGATCGCGAGTTCGCGATCCCGCTGGACCGCATCGAGCGCACGCTGCGCCTCGAGGACCACGTCGTCCGCAGCGTCGCCGGCACGCGCGCGATCGTCGTCGACGGCGCCGTGCTGACGCTCGACCCCGCGACCGAGCGGCTGATCTCGGCGCCCGGCACCGGCGCCGAGGAGTACGCCGTCGTGATCCGCGGCGGCGACGGCAACGCGGCACTGGCGGTCGACCGGCTGATCGGCCAGCACGAGCTCGTCACCCGCCCGCTGCCGCCCGACGTGGCCGAGGGCAGCGCCGTCTCCGGCGGCGCCGTGCTGCCCGACGGCTCGATCGCCCTGATCGTCGACTGCGACGCGGCCGCCGCCGTGCGCGCGCCCGCAACCACGGTGCCACAGGTTCCCGTCCCCTGACCGAGAAAGAGGAGAGGCGACATCCGATGACCCCTGACACGTACACCGAGGCCCAGCTCGACGGGCTTCGCGAGCTCGCCAACGTCGGCTCCGGCCAGGCCAGCACCGCGCTGTCGCAGATGACGGGCCGCCCGGTCGACGTCTCGGTTCCGCACGCCAACGCCCTGCCCGTGGCGGAGGCGGTCGAGTCGATCGGCCCGGCGGAGGCCGTCGTCACCGGCGTCGCCGTGCCCGTGGTCGGCGAGATGGGCGGCGTCGTGCTGATCCTCCTCCGGCAGGACGACGCCGACGCCATGTGCCGGCTGCTGGGCGTCGAGCCCGACGACGAGATGGCCCTCTCGGCCCTCTGCGAGATCGGCAACATCCTCGGCTCCTGCTACCTGGGCACGTTCGCGACGATGGCGGGCGTCGCCGTCGAGCCGGCCCCGCCGCAGGTCGCCGTCGACATGCTCGGCGCGCTGGCGCAGACCGTCCTGGCGACGAGCGCCGAGCAGGGCGACACCGCGCTGCTGCTCGACTCCGAGCTGGCGATCGAGGGCGTCGAGTGCGCCTTCTCGCTGCTGCTCGTCCCCGACGCCGAGGGCATCGGGCGCGTGCTCGACGGCATGGGACTCGCCGCGTGAGCGCGGAGCTCATGGTGCGCATGGGCGAGCTCGTCACGTCAGACTCGGCCGGGGACGTCCTCGTCTCGCTCGGCCTGGGCTCCTGCATCGGCCTCGCGCTGCTCGACCGCCGCCGCGGGCTGGCGGGGCTCGCGCACGTCGTGCTCCCGGCGAGCGGCCGGCGCGAGCGCGACGCCCCCGGCAAGTTCGCCGACCTCGCGGTCCCGGCGCTCGTCGACGAGCTCGCCGCGCGCGGCGGCGTGCACGCCTGCATGGAGGCGGTGCTGGTCGGCGGCGCGCAGATGTTCTCGTTCGGCTCGAGGGACTCGCTCGACGTCGGCAGCCGCAACGAGGCCGCCGTGCGCACGGCGCTGGCCGCCGCGCGGATCCCTGTGCGCGCCGCCGCCACGGCCGGCGCGAAGGGCCGCACGGTCCGCGTCCACGTCGCCGAGGGCGTCGTCACGGTCAAGGAGGCCGGCGGCAGCGAGGGCGTCCTGTACGGCAGCGAGGTGATGGCGTGAGCGGGCCCGCCAACGCCGAGCGCATCGCGGAGATCGTCGCCGCCGCCCGCGAGGGCCGCGCCCCCGAGGACGACGCGCGCGGCCACCGCGCCCCCAAGGTCCGCCGCGTCGACTGGCAGCGGCCGAACAAGTTCTCCGCCGAGCACGTGCGGCGGCTGCGCCGCGCGCACATGAGCTTCTGCCAGACCGCCGGCACGCGGATGAGCGCCGAGCTGCGCCTGCCGCTGGAGATGGAGGTCATCGACACGACCCAGCTGACCTGGGGCGCGGCGCAGGCGTCGCTGCCGGGCGCCGGGATCAGCGCCGCGATCGACATGCCCGACGGCGGCCTGCCGGTGCTGTTCACGGCCGAGCTGCCGCTGATGACGTCGATGATCGAGCGCCACCTGGGCGGCTCGCCCGCCGACGGGCGCGCCCGCGAGCGCAAGCTGACCGACGTCGACCTGCGCATCGCCCGCCACGTCTTCACCAGCCTGACCAGCCAGCTCGGCCACGCCTGGGCCGAGGTCGTGCACGGCCCGCTGGAGCTGTCCTCCGTCGACCTGCACCCCGGCCTGTCGCACGTCGCCCCGGCCAGCGAGCCGACGCTCGTGCTGACCTCCGAGGTCCGCCTCGCGGGCGCGTCGCACACGCTCTCGCTGCTGATCCCGTGGCGCGCGATGGAGCGCTTCAGCGACCGCCTGTCGGCGCCCGACCTGCTGCTCGAGGACCCCGAGGCCGCCGCCCGCGCGATGCACGGCGCGATGGCCGAGGTCGCCGTCGAGGTGCGCGTCGAGGCGGGCTCGTTCGAGCTGCCGCTCGAGCAGGTCCTGTCGCTGCGCCCCGGCGACGTGATCCCGCTCGACCAGGCGCCCGGCGGCGCCGTGCGGCTGCTGGCCGACGACGTCGAGGTGGGCTTCGCCCGCCCGGGCCGCTCGGGCACGCGCCGCGCCGTCCAGATCATCCGCGCCGAGGAGCCCGCATGAGCGACCAGGGCCTGCTGCGCATCGCCTCCTCGACGGCCGAGGCCGTCGGGCAGACGCTGGCCACGTTCGCCCCCGGCGAGGTCGAGATGACCGGCTGCGCGATCGTGCCGGACGGCGGCTCGCCGCTGCAGGCGCTGCCGATCCCCGGCGTCGTCTGCCGCGTCTCCTACGTCGACGGCGTCAGCGGCGGCAACATCTTCGCGATCTCCGCCGCGGGCGCGCACAAGCTCGCCGCGGCGATGATGGGCACCGAGCCCGAGAGCCTCGAGGCGCCGCTGGACGAGCTCGAGCTGTCGGCGATCGGCGAGGCCACCAACCAGATGATGGGCGCCGCCGCGATGGCGACCGGCGCCGTGCTGGGCATGGAGGTCGACATCTCGCCGCCCGACACGCGCGAGGTCTGGACCCCCCAGGAGGCCGAGGGGATCGTCGTCGACGCGCCCAACGCCACGACCGCCGGCTTCACCGTCTTCGGCGAGCAGTGCCGCTTCGTGCAGCTGATGCCGCACGCCTTCGCGCTACGCGTGCAGCGCGCGCTCGACGAGATCGAGGAGGCGTTCGCGCCCGAGCCGGTCCACGACCCGCTGGCGCGCGCCGGCCTGGCCAGCGCGCTGGCCGGCGTGAGCGTGCGCGTGAGCGCCGAGCTGGGCCGCGCGCCGCGCCCGCTGCACCACGTGCTCGGCCTGCCGGCCGGGTCGGTCGTCGAGCTCGACAGGGAGGTCGACGACCCCATCGACCTGTACGTCAACGGAGCGCGATTCGCCACCGGCCGCCTGGTCGTCGGCGACGACGCGCGATGGGCGGTGAGGATCGAGTCGGTCCTCTCCGGCCCGCAAGCAACCAACCAAGGAGGATGAGCATGGCACGGATCCTCGTAGCCGACGATGCCGCGTTCATGCGGAAGGTCATCGGCGACGCCCTGACCGCGGGCGGCCACGAGGTCGTCGGCGAGGCCACCAACGGCAGGGAGGCCGTCGAGCGCCACCGCGCGCTCAAGCCGGACCTCGTGACGATGGACATCACGATGCCCGAGCAGGACGGCATCAGCGCCCTGAAGGAGATCTTGGCCGGCGACCCGGCGGCCCGCGTGATCATGTGCTCCGCCCTCGGGCAGGAGGCCAAGGTCATGGAGTCGATCAAGGCCGGCGCCCGGGACTTCGTCGTCAAGCCCTTCCAGGCCGAGCGCGTGCTCGAGGCGGCCGAGAAGGCGCTCGCCTAGCGCCCCGAGCTCATCCTCCGCCACTCCGCCGCGGGACCGACAGGCAACCGACCCGCGACGCGACGGTGGGCCGAGTCCACCCGGATCGTCCGGGTCGACTCGGC
>DASZVK010000107.1:0-2188 GCA_035547175.1 Solirubrobacteraceae bacterium | reverse complement strand
ACGCAGGTGCCGCGCCTGGCGGCCAAGGAGCTGGCCCGCCGCGGCTGGGAGGTGACCGTCTTCCACGCCGCCACGGCGCCGATCCCGGGCGGCGCGCCCTACGAGCTCTCCGAGGGCGAGGCCGACGGCGTCCGGCTGGTCGGCGTGCACAACCGCCCGAGCGCGATCTGGGACCTCGGCCGCCCCGACCGCGAGCTCGACGACCCGCCGATCACCGCCGCCTTCGGCGCGCTGCTCGACGAGGCGGCGCCGGACGTCGTGCACTTCCACAACCTCCACAACCTCGGCGCGGCGCTGATCGACGAGGCCGCCGCGCGCGGGCTGCCGGCCTACTTCTCGACGCACAACTACTGGCTGATCTGCCCGCGCGCCTACCTGCTCGACCGCTCGGGCGCGCTCTGCGGCGGCCCCGGCGACCGCGGCGGCGACTGCGCGAGCTGCGTCGGCGGCGACGACGTCGCCGGCCACCGCGACCGCCTGGCGGGGATCCGCGCGCGCTTCTCGCGCGGGATCACCGCCTGCCTGGCCGTCTCCGACGCCGTGCGCTCGACGCTGCTCGGTCAGGGCTACCCGGCCGAGATGGTCGACGTCGTGCGCCAGGGCATGCCGACCGCCGAGCGCATCTGGGAGCGGCTCGGCCGCGACCGCGCGCCCGGCCGCCTCGGCGAGGAGCTGGTCGTCGGCTTCTTCGGCTCCGCCTACCTGCACAAGGGGCCGCAGATGCTGGTCGAGGCCGCCCAGCGCACCGAGGCGCGCGTGCGCGTCCAGATCCACGGAGAGGTGCCCGCCCGCGTCGCCGCCGCGCTGCGCGACGCCGACCGCCGCGGCGTCGTCGAGGTGATGGGCCCGTTCGCCGCCTCCGAGCTGCCCGAGCTGCTGGCCGGCGTCGACGCCGCCGCGATGCCGTCGCTGTGGTGGGACTGCGCGCCGCTGGCCGCGGCCGAGTGCCTCGCCGGGCGCGTGCCGCTGCTGGCGCCGCGGATGGGCGGCCTCGCCGAGGCGATCCGCGACGAGGTCGACGGCCTCGCGTTCGACGGCGGCGACGTCGCCGGGCTGGCCGCGGCGATCGACCGCCTCGCCGCGGAGCCCGGCCTGCTCGAGCGCCTGCAGGCCGGCATCGAGGCCCCGCGCGCGTTCGCCGACTACGTCGACGACCTCGAGGCCTGCTACGCGGGCGAGCGGCCCGGGCGCGTGCCCGACGCGCCGCCGGGCGAGCCGGCCGTGCGCTGGGTCGGCGACCACGACGCGCCGACGAGCCTGTCGCTGATCAACCGCAGCGTGACGTCGCGCCTGGCCGCCGCCGGCATGCCGGTCCAGCGCGTCGACCGCGCCGGCCGCGCGCTCGACGCGCCGCTGCCGCGCGCGGCCGAGGTCGAGGTCCGCCACCAGTGGCCGCCCGACCTCTCGCCGCCGCGCGCCGGCCGCCTGGCGGTGATCCAGCCGTGGGAGTTCGGCGCCGTGCCGAGCGCGTGGCTGGAGCCGCTGCGCGAGCACGTCGACGAGCTGTGGGTGCCTAGCGAGCACGTCCGCGCGATGTACGTCTCCTCCGGCGCCGACGCCGAGCGCGTCCACGTCGTGCCCAACGGCGTCGACCTCGAGCGCTTCTCGCCCGCGGGCCCAGCGATGGACCTGCCGGGCCCCGCCGATGCCGTGCGCCTGCTGTTCGTCGGCGGCGTGATCGCCCGCAAGGGCCCCGACGCGTTGCTGGCCGCGTTCGAGCGCGCGTTCGCCGGCCGCGACGACGTCGTGCTCGTCGTCAAGGACTTCGGCGCCGACGGCCTCTACCGGGGCGGCGATCGCGAGGCGCTGCGCGCCCGCGCGGCCGGCGGCGACCTGCCGCGCGTCGTGCTGCTCGACGACGAGCTGGCCGACGACGAGCTGCCGGCCCTGTACCGCGCCTGCGACGTGCTCGTCGCGCCCTACCGGGGCGAGGGCTTCTGCATGCCCGTGCTCGAGGCGATGGCCTGCGGCCTGCCGGCGATCGCCACCGAGGGCGGGCCGACCGACGAGTTCTGCCCGCCCGACGCCGGCTGGCGCATCCGCTCGCGACGGGCGCTGTTCGCGCAGCGGCGCGTCGACGCGCTGGAGACCGAGGGCGTGCCGTGGATGCTCGAGCCCGACGCGGCCCACCTCGCCGAGCTGATGCTCGAGGCGGTCGCCGAGGCCCGCGAAGGCGTGTCCGCGCGCG
>DASZVK010000106.1:0-5936 GCA_035547175.1 Solirubrobacteraceae bacterium | reverse complement strand
ATCTTCTCGGCGCTGCCGTAGCGGTCGTCCGGCGCGAGCGCGAGCGCGCGGTCGACGGCGGCGGCGAGCTGCGGCGGCACGCCGGCGACGATCTCGTGCAGCAGCGGCGGCGCCTCGCGCTGCTGGAGCATCGCCAGCTCGGGCAGCGACGCCGCCTCGTAGGGCAGGCGTCCCGACAGCAGCTGGTAGGTCACGACGCCCAGCGAGTAGATGTCGGCCGCGGGGCCCGCCTCCTCGCCGTGCGCCTGCTCGGGCGACAGGTAGGCGGCGGTGCCCAGCACGGAGCCGACCTGCGTGATCGCCGACTCGTCGGTCAGCGCCTTGGCGATCCCGAAGTCGGCGAGCTTGACGAGGCCGTCCTCGGCGCGCAGCAGGTTGCCCGGCTTGACGTCGCGGTGGACGACGCCGTTGCGGTGCGCGTAGTCGAGGCCGCGGCAGGCGTGGGCGACGATCGCCAGCGCCTCGGCGACGGGCAGGTGGCCGCGGTCGCGCAGGATCTCGGCGCACGACTGGCCCTTGACGTACTCCATGACGATGTAGTGGCGGCCGCTGGCGTCGTCGCGGCCGAAGTCGAAGACCTGGACGATGTTGGGGTGCACGAGCCGCGCCGCGGCCAGCGCCTCGCGGCGGAAGCGGGCGACGAACGCGCGGTCGTCGGCGAGGTGCTCGGCCAGCAGCTTGATCGCGACCTCGCGCTGCAGGCGGCGGTCGAGCGCGAGGTGCACGGTCGACATGCCGCCCAGCCCGAGGCGGCGCCCGAGCTCGTAGCGGTCGGCGATGACCTCGCTCACTGGATCGGGCCCCCGCCCGCGCCGCCCGCTCCCTGGTCATTCCCGTCGCCCGTCGGCGCCGTCCCGGGCGTCGTCGCCGGCGCTGTCGTCGTCCCGGTGTCGGGCGCGCCCCCGGTCGGCAGCGTCGTCGTCTCGGCCGGCGTCGTCGTGGTCTCCGTCTCCACGGTCGTCGTCGCGGTCTCGGTCGGCGCCGTCTCGGTCGTGACGGTCTCGGTCGTCGCGGTCGTCGTCGTGTCGGTCGGCGGGGTGGTCAGCGTGGTCGTCGTCGTGGACGGCGTGGTCTCGACCGTGCCGACCGCCTCGCACTCGTCCTGCGCCTGGGCGCGCAGCGCGTCGATGCCGCTCTGCAGCCGCGCGCGGAGCTGGCGGTCGACCTTCGAGGACATCTGGTTGAGGTCGCTCTGCGCCTGGTCGACCGCGTCGGCGGCGCCGGCGCAGTCGGCGTCGGCGACCGCGGCGCGCACGGCGTCGAGGTCGTCGCGCAGCGAGCCCGCCTGCTCGGCGGGGATCAGCTTCTGCGACGACGAGCCGCAGGCGGTCAGGCCCGCGGCGCCGGCGCCGAGCACGAGCGCGAGCAGGTAGGGGACGACGCGCATCTGGTCCCAGACGCTACTGGCCGTACCCGAGGCGCTCCGCCAGCGAGTCGGGCAGGCGCGCCCGGCGGATCGCCGCGGCGGCCCCGGCGACGTCGTACTCGACGCGCCGCCAGGTGGCCGTCGCGCCGCCCGTGTCGAGCAGCAGCCACGCGGCCCGGGGGTCGCCGTCGCGCGGCTGGCCGACGCTGCCCGGGTTGAGCAGCCACTCGCCCGCCGCCAGGTCGGCGACCTCGTCGGCCTCGCGGCGCACGCCGGTCGCCATGTCGCCCTCGGGCCGCACGAACGACAGCGCGACGTGCGAGTGGCCGACGAGGCACAGGCGCTCGGGCGCGACGTCGAAGCACAGCTCGGCGAGCAGCGCGCTCAGCACGTACTCCCAGACGGGGTCGCGCGGGCTGCCGTGGTAGAGGCCGACGCCCTCGACGGACGCGGCCGGCTCGAGCCCCAGTAGGTACTCGAGGTTCTCGGGCTCGAGCACCTCCTGCGTCCAGCGCGCGGCGAGCTCGGCCCCGCGCGAGAACTCCTCCAGCGACAGCACGCCGGTGACCGCGAGGTCGTGGTTGCCCGCCAGGCAGACCGCGGCGTGGTCGCGGGCCAGCTCGACGCAGGCGTTGGGGTCGGCGCCGTAGCCGACGAGGTCGCCCAGGCACCACAGCTCGTCGACGGCGGCCGTCGCCACGTCCGCCAGCACGGCCTCGAAGGCCTGTCGGTTGCCGTGGACGTCGGTCACGACGGCGACGCGCATCGGGGAGCCCGCGCCGGCGGGGGAGGCGTCAGTCGTCGTCGTCGTCCCGCGAGCCCTCGAACTCGGGCAGGCTGCGGATCCCCTCGTGCGTCTGCCACTCCGAGAAGTCGTTGCCCATCAGCTCGATCAGCTCGCGCATGAAGCGCGGCGAGAGGTTCACGCGCGAGACCACGACGCCCGGGACGCCCTCGTCCTCGAGCTCGTGGTCGACGCGCGCGAAGGTGATCGTGAACTCGTAGTCGGAGTGGCTGACGCTGGCGAAGTTCGCGTAGACGCCGGCCATCGCCTCGGGCGGGAAGTGGATGTTGAAGTGGCGCTCGGGGCCGCGGTCTTCGGGGGTGCTCACGCGTCTAGTATCGCGCCTGGATGGCGGTGAGGATCCTCGTGCTGGCCGTCGGCCGCCTGCGGCCGCCCTACGCCGACGACGTCCAGCACTACCAGCGGCTGCTGGCGCGCCACGCGCGGCTCGAGATCGTCGAGGTCCGCGAGGACGAGCAGGTCGCGCGGCGGATCCCCGAGCGCGCCTTCGTCTCGCTGCTCGACGCCGAGGGCGAGGCGATGGACTCGATCGCCTTCAGCCGCTTCGTGGAGGAGCGCAGGCGCGACGGGCGCGACCTGTGCTTCGTGATCGGCGGGCCGTTCGGGCACCGCGGGGCCGCCGGCGACGAGCGCGTCGACCACCGGTTGTCGCTCGGGCCGATGACGCTGCCCCACCAGCTCGCGCGCGTCGTGCTCCTCGAGCAGCTCTTCCGCGCGCACAAGATCCTCGCGGGCGAGCCCTACCACTACTGACCAGGCCCCGTGATGGTGGACCCTAGGCTTGGGGCGTGACACAGCCCGACCCGCTCGCTGCCCTGCGCATCGCCCTCGACGAGGCCGCGGGGGCGTTCGGGGCGCCCAAGTCGGCGCCGACGCTGGAGCGGCCCAAGCAGGCCGGCCACGGCGACTACTCGACCAACGCGGCGCTGCTGCTCGCGCCGGGCGCCGGCCGTCCGCCGCGCGAGCTCGCCGAGTCGCTGGCGGTGGCGTTGCGCGAACGGCTGGGCGAGGACGTGCGCGGCGCCGAGGTCGCCGGGCCGGGCTTCGTCAACCTCGTGATGGCCGACGGCTGGTACGGCCGCGCGCTGCGCCACGTGCTCGCGGCGGGCGAGGGCTTCGGTGGCGGCGGCGTGGCCGGCGCGGCGCAGCGCATCGACGTCGAGTTCGTCTCGGCCAACCCGACCGGGCCGATGCACGTCGGCCACGCGCGCAACGCCGCCTACGGCGACGCCGTCTCGCGGATCCTCGCCTTCCACGGCCACGACGTCACGCGCGAGTTCTACGTCAACGACCACGGCACGCAGATCGTCAAGCTCGGCGCCTCGATCATCGCCCGCGCGCACGGCGAGCAGCCGCCCGAGGGCGGCTACGTCGGCGACTACGTCAACGACCTCGTCGCGCTGGCCGAGGGGCGCGACGACCCGGCCGAGGTCGGGCTCGCGGCGGTCGGCGAGAACGTCGAGCGGATGAAGCGCTCGCTGGAGCGCTTCGGCGTGGCGCCGTTCGAGGTCTGGACGTCCGAGCGCGCGCTGCACCTCGACGGGCGCGTGGCCGAGGCGCTCGCCGCGCTGCGCGAGCGCGGCGAGACCTACGAGTCCGAGGGCGCGACCTGGCTGCGCACGTCGGCGCGCGGCGACGACAAGGACCGCGTGCTCGTGCGCCGGACCGGCGACCACACGTACTTCACCTCCGACCTCGGCTACCTGCTCGACAAGCGGGCGCGTGGCTTCGACCGGCTGCTGATCGTGCTCGGCGCCGACCACCACGGCTACCAAGGGCGGATGAAGGCGGCCTACGGCTCGCTCGGCGGCGACCCCGACGCGCTCGAGCTGCTGATCATGCAGTTCGTGCACCTGGTCGAGGGCGGCGCGCGCGCGGCGATGTCCAAGCGCGCCGGCGAGTTCGTCACGCTCGACGAGCTCGTCGCCGAGATCGGCGTCGACGCGGCGCGCTGGTTCCTGCTGGCGCGCTCGCACGACACGACGATCGACCTCGACCTCGACCTGGCGCGCGAGCAGTCCGCCGAGAACCCCGTCTACTACGTGCAGTACGCGCACGCGCGGATCGCCTCGGTGCTGGAGAAGGCCGGCGGCGAGCGCGTGCAGCGGGCGCTGGACGCCGTCGCCGACGGCGCCGTCGCCGCCGGGCTCGAGGGCGCCGAGCGGGCGCTCGTCAAGCGGCTGCTGGCGTTCCCCGCCGAGGTCGCCGACGCCGCCGAGCGCCGCGCGCCGCACCGCGTCGCGACCTACGCGCTCGAGCTGGCGCAGGACTTCACCGCCTTCTACCGCGACTGCCGCGTGGTCGGCGCGCAGCCGCCCGAGCTGGAGTCGTTCCGCATCGCGCTGGCGGTCGCGGCCAAGCGCACGATCGCCACGGCGCTCGGGCTGCTCGGCGTCGGCGCACCGGACTCGATGTAGGCGCCGCCGTCCACCGCCCGCCGTCCACCGCCCACCCGGTGTGGCCGACGTTGACTGCGACTATCGAGGCCAACCTCGGCCACCCGCGGTGGTGGGCGGCCGGCGCACCTAGCGCTCGGCCCAGCGCACGATCGGGTCCAGGCCGAGGCTCGACATCAGGCTGCGCGCGTCGTCGGCCAGCCGCGTCATCTCGTGGCGGAAGACGAGCACGCCGACGACGACGAGGATCGCGCCGCTGACGACCGAGATCAGCGCGTAGTGGTCGCGCAGCAGGCGGAAGGCGCCGGCGACGCGGTCGAAGGCGACGGCCGAGACGAGGAACGGCACCGCCAGGCCGAGCGAGTAGGCGAGCAGCAGGAAGGCGCCGCCGCCGATGCCGCTGCGCTGCGCGCTGGCGGTCAGCACGGCGCCGAGGATCGGCCCCGTGCACGGCGTCCAGCCGACGGCGAACGCGGCGCCGGCGACGACGGGTCCGCCCGACCCGGCGCGGCGCAGCAGCGACTCCGGGCGCCACTCGCGGTTGAGCGCGGTGACGAACGGCGTCAGCAGGAAGAAGGCGCCCATCAGCACCAGCAGGACGCCGGCGACCTCGTCGATCGTCGCCCGGTGGCGGGCCAGCGGCGCGCCGACGCCGTTGGCGAACATCCCCAGCGTGACGAAGATCGCCGTGAACGACAGGCAGAAGATCGTCGCCGGCACGAGCACCTGCGCGGGCGGCCGCTCGTGCGAGGTGTGGCCGACGCCGCCGCTGACGCCGGTGATCGCCGACAGGTAGCCGGGGACGAGCGGCAGCACGCAGGGGGAGACGAACGACAGCAGCCCGGCCGCGAACGCGGCGAAGACGGTCGCGTCGACGTGCCCGGCGGCGAGGACCAACGGCATCGGGGACTACTCGTACAGCGCGAGGTCGGCCTCGAGGCGCGCCGCGTCCTCGGCGGCCAGCGGCGGCGGCTCGTCCGTCGCGCCGTCGCCCGCGGCGCGGCGCCGGCGCCAGCGCGGCAGCAGCGCGAGCACGCCGGCGACGAGCACGACGAGGACGATCGCGGGCACCAGCCAGACGGTCACCGAGGCGCCGCCGCCGTGGGGCTCGGCGAGGATGTTGGGTCCCCACTCGCGCTCCATGTGGTCGAGGATCTGCTTCTTGGTGAGGCCCTGGCCGATCAGCTTGCGCACCTCGGCGCGCTCCTCGTCGGCGCGCGGCGACTCGGCGACCGCCAGCGGCACGTTGCAGGCGTCGCACATCAGCGCGGCGACGACGTCCGGGTAGGAGGCTCGCGGCGCCGCCGCGCCCGCGGCCGCCGGGAGCGCGAGCGCCAGCGCGAGCGCCGCGACGGCAGCCGCGCGCCTC
>DASZVK010000105.1:0-3909 GCA_035547175.1 Solirubrobacteraceae bacterium | reverse complement strand
GACCCGGCCACCTCGTCGGTGGCCGTGCTCGAGACGCGCGGACCGGTACAGGTCGCGGTGACCCACGTCGGCGGTCCGATGCGCGCCGTGCGCGTGCGGCCCGCCAGCCTCGGCGTGCGGCCGACGCTGAGCGCCGACGGCCGCACCGCCACGTTCACGCTGCGCGGCGCGGCCAACCTGTCGCTCGAGCCCGACGGCGACACGCAGCGCAACCTCGAGCTGTTCGCCAACCCGATCGACGCCGAGGCGGCCGCGCCCGGCTCCCCCCACGTCGTGCGCTTCGCCCCCGGCGTGCACGAGCTGCCCGGCGACCACGTGCTGCGGGTGGCCAGCGGCACCACCGTCGTGGTCGCCGGCGGGGCGGTGCTCCACGGCCGGATCGTCGTCCACGGCGCGCACGACGTCGTCATCGAAGGCAGCGGGATCGTCGACCCGTCGCCCTACTTCGACCCCGACGGCCCCTCGGCGGGCATCACCGTCGAGAGCTCGTCACACGTCGGGATCCGCAACGTGACGATCTTCCGCGGGCAGAACGGGGGCCTCACGCTGGTCGACGCGAGCGACGTGGTGGCCGACGACCTCAAGGAGGTCAACGCCGACCGCTACAGCGACGGCATCGACGTGATCGCCTCCCGGGACGTGCTCCTCGACCACCTCTTCCTGCGCACCTCGGACGACGGCGTGGCGCTGTGGGCCACGAGCCCGTGGGTCGGCTCGGGGAGCACGAGCGACGTCACCGTGCGCGACAGCACGCTGTGGCCGGACGTGGCCCACGGACTGCTCGTGGGCCCGTTCGGCAAGCCCACGGGCTCGGAGTCGATCACCGGCGTCACGCTCGACGACGTCGACGTGCTCGAGCAGGACGTCGACAACCCGCTCTACCAGGGCGCCCTGGCCGTCAACGCGGCCGACCACCTCACGATCAGCGACGTGCGCCTCCAGGACGTCCGCATCGCCCCCGTGGCCGAGGGGCAGGCGCTCAACCTGCGCGTGTTCACCAACCCCGACTACAAGACGGCTCCCGGCGACGCGGTGCGCGACGTGCTCGTGCGCGACGTGAGCGTGGCCAGCGGCGACGACGCGCCGTCGATCCTCTCCGGGCTGGGGCCCTCGCAGACGGTGTCCGGCGTGCTCTTCGAGAACCTGCGCCGCGGCGGCGCGGTCGCCACGTCGCCGGCGGCCGCGCACCTCGACGTCGGGCCCTACGCGAAGGACGTCTCCGTGGTGGCGCGGCGCCCCTACGCCACATGGGACGACGGCCACGGCGGCCTGCGCTACCAGGGGGCCTGGCAGCGCGTCCGGTCGCGAACGGCGGTCGGGGGCGCCGTCCGGCAGGCCGCGCGGTCGGGGGCGGCGCTGACCGTCGCCTTCCGCGGGCGCCAGGCGCGCGTCGTTGGCCCCACCGGCCCCGCCGGCGGGCGCGTCGAGGTCACCGTCGACGGCCGCGCCGCACGGACCGTCGACACCTACTCGCGCGCCACGAGCGCGCGGCGCATCCTGTTCGACACCGGCGACCTCGCCGCCGGGCGCCACACCCTGCGACTGCGCGTGGCCGGGCGCCACGACGCGCTGTCCCGCGGCAGCGCGGTGGCGGTGGACGCCCTCCAGGTGGTGGGCTAGGCGTGGCCCGCCCCCTGCTCGCGCCGCCTCCGTCGCGGCCGGTCGACCCCGGCCCGGCGCCCACGTTCTCGGTCGTCATCCCCGCCTACGAGGTCGCCGACCTCGTCGGCGAAGCGGTGCGCTCGGCGCTCGAGCAGACGCGCGCGCCCGTGGAGGTCATCGTCGTCGACGACGGCTCGCCCGACGACGTCGCCGGCGCGCTCGCGCCCTACCGCGACCGCATCGTGCTGATCCGCCAGCCCAACCAGGGGGCGGGCGCGGCCAAGCTGGCCGGCGCGCGGGCCGCCAGCGCCGAGTTCGTGGCGTTCCTGGACGGCGACGACTACTACCTGCCCGAGCGCCTGGAGGCGCTCGCTGAGGCCGGCGCCGCCCGCCCGGACCTCGACATCCTGCTCACCGACGCCTGGGTCGAGGTCAACGGCGAGCGCGCGCGGACGGCCTACGACGCCACATGGGCCTTCGCGGTGGACGACCAGCGCACGGAGATCCTCGACCGCTGCTTCGTCATCGGCCACGCGGCGGCGCGGCGCTCGGCACTGATGGCACTGGACGGGCTCGACCCCGAGACGCTCGACGACTGGGAGACCTGGGGGCGGCTGATCCTGGCCGGCGCGCGGGCCGGCCTGGTCGACGAGCCGCTGTCCTGCTACCGCGTGCGCCGGGGCAGCGCCTCCACCCAGCGGGCCACGCTCTGCCGCCGCGGCGTGGCAACCCTGCGCGTGCTGGGCGCCGACGAGGGCCTGAGCGACCGCGAGCGCGCCGTCGTGGACGCCGCCGCGGCGCGATGGAGCCGCATGCTCGCCATCGAGACGGCGCGCGACGCGCTCGAGCGCGGCGACCGCCGTGCCGCCGCCGCCGCGCTGCGCCAGGTCGTCTGCGACCGGCGCCAGGGCCTGCGGGCCCGGGTCAAGGCGCTCGTCTCGATGGTCGCGCCGTCCTGGGCCGGACGGGTGATCGCGCGGCGGGCGCGCACGCGCTGGGTGGGCGCCGCCGGCGTGCACGTGGCCGGCGAGGAGATCGACGCGCCGACCGGCTAGCCGCCGGGCGCCCGGCGCCAGGCCTCCCAGCCCGGGCCCAGCAGCGGGTCGGAGAACCAGCGCAGGGCGAGCGGACGGCGCGGCCCCTCGGCCAGCTGGAGCCAGCCGAGTGACAGCAGGCGCCCGGCCGCCTCATGGGGGATGCCGGCGGCGTCGCAGGCCTCGCGCAGCCAGCCGAAGAGCAGCGGCGCCGACGGCGACTCGCCCCGGAACACGCGGGCGAACGCCTCGCCGTCCGCGTAGCGGGGGTCGTCCAGCTCGCCGTCCAGCAGCGGCAGCGCCTGGCCGAGCAGGAAGGCCAGGTCGACGAGCGGCAGGCCGTGACGGCGCATGCCCTCCCAGTCGATGACCGTGAACCCGTCGCCGTCCACGAGCACGTGCGTGCAGTCCAGGTCGCCGTGCTCGGCCACCGCCGGCAGGCCGCCAAGGCCCTCGGTGAGCGCCCCCACGTCGGCGCCCACCTCGTCGAGGATCCCCTCCGGGAAGGCGAGCGCGGCGAAGGCCTCGGCGGCCCGGCCGGGGACGGCCGACGCGGTGTGCACGTCGATCAGCCAGCGGGCGACCCGGCCGACCACCTGCTCCTTGCGCGCCCGCGAGCCGGGCGCACGCAACCAGCTCATCAGCGGCGTGCCCGACGCGGCCGCCTCGACGCTGATCGGCCGCTCGCCGGTCAGCGAGACGCCGACGCCCGACGGCGTGTGGTCGGTCAGCGGTGGGCCGACCTCGGCCACGACGCGCAGCCCGCGCTCGTCGCCGAGGAAGCGCTCGGGGTCCCGGTGGGCGAAGCTGAACTTCACCACCCACGACGGCCGCGACGCGCCGGGCTCGAAGAGCAGGAAGGACGAGCGCTCGATCGCCCGCCCGAAGACGACGAGCCAGTCGAGCGGCTCGGGGAGGCCCAGCGCCTGGGCCTCGCGCACCAGGAACGGCGGTGCGGCGGAGCGGGTGCCGATCACGATCGACCGGGGGACGGGCAGCCCCAGGGCGCCGGCGGCCACGATGGCGTGGTTGCGCAGCGCCTTGGCCAGGGCGTCCGGCCGCGAGACGGTGCCCAGCGCGTAGCGGGCGACCCGCGGCCGATCCAGGGGGACGAGCACGGACGGCGAGGCGATCGCGGGCGTGGGCAGGAAGCGGCGCGTGCGGTAGCCGGCGCGGGTCAGCGCGCGGGCTCCCCGCGCGCCCAGCAGGACGACGGCGCTCGCGCCGAGCGCGACGGCGTCGGCCGCGGCGCCGTCGGGGGCGACGACCAGGT
>DASZVK010000104.1:0-30462 GCA_035547175.1 Solirubrobacteraceae bacterium | reverse complement strand
AGCCCTACGACCACGTCCCCTACTTCTTCTCCGACCAGTACGACGTCGGCATGGAGTACGCGGGCCACGCGAGCGAGCGGGACGAGGTCGTCGTCCGCGGCGACCTCGCCGACCGCGAGTTCATCGCCTTCTGGCTCCGGGACGAGCGCGTGGTGGCGGGCATGAACGTCAACGTCTGGGACGTCACCGACCAGATCCAGGCGCTCGTCCGCGCCGGACGCCCGGTCGACCGCCGGCGGCTGGCCGATCCCGACGTGGCGCTCGAGGACCTGCTGGAGGGGGCGCCGGACGGGGGCTGAGGCGCGCTGGCGGCGGGCGGCGCGAGAATGAGCTCGTGCCGACCGCCGTGCAGCGAGCGCCGAGCCGGGCGAGCGCTCGGCGCGCGCGGCAGGCCACGGCGGTCGTGTTCGCCGTCCACGGCTGCGTGACCGGGAGCTTCGCCGCCCGCATCCCGTGGATCGCGGCCCACGTCGGGATCGACGTCGGGCATCTCGGCCTGGCGCTGCTGATGCCGGGGATCGGGGCGATGCTGGCGATGCCGCTCTCGGGCCGTCTCGCCCATCGCCACGGGCTGCGGCCGCTCGTCGCGGCGACGATCGCCGCCTGGTGCGGCTGGCTCGTGCTCCCGGCGCTGGCGACCTCGCTGCTCCTGCTGTGCGCCGTGCTGCTGGTCTTCGGCATGGCCGGGGGCCTGGCGGACATGGCGATGAACGCGCAGGGCGTGCTCGTCGAGAAGGCCTACGGACGGTCGGTGATGTCGAGCCTGCACGGCTTCTGGAGCGCCGGCGTGCTGCTCGGGTCGGCGGCGTCCGCGGCCGCCTCGCACGCGGGCATCGACGCGCGGCCGCAGTTCGCGGTCGCCGCGGCGGCGCTCGCGGCGATCGGGACCGTGGCGGCGAGGCGGCTGCTCGACGCCCCGGCGAGCACGGAGCCCGCGCCGCCCGTGTTCGCGCTGCCGACGCGCCCCGTCCTGGCGATCGGGCTCGTCGGGCTGTGCGCCGTGTTCGGCGAGCAGGCCGGGACGGACTGGTCGGCGCTGTTCGTCCGGCGCGAGCTCGGCGGCTCGGCGAGCGCCGGCGCCCTGGCGGTCTCGGCGTTCGCGACGACGATGGCCGCGACCAGGCTGGCGGGGGACCGCGCGATCCGCGCGCTGGGGCCGGTGCGTGCGGTCCGCGCCTCGGGGGCGTGCGCCGTCGCCGGGGTCGCGGTCGTCGTGCTCGCGCCGGCGCCGGCCGTCGGCCTCGCCGGCCTCGGGCTGCTGGGGACGGGGGTCGCGCTCGTCGTCCCGCTCGTGTTCGCGGCGGCCGGTCGCGTCGGCCCCCACCCGGCGCGCAGCGTCGCCGGCTGCGCCGGGATCGCCTACGGCAGCGGCCTCGTCGCGCCGGGCGCGATCGGCGGCATCGCCTCGATCTCGTCGCTGACGGCCGCGTTCTGCGTGGTCGGCGGCCTCGCCGCGGTCATGGCCGCGGCGGCGGGCGTGCTCCGGGCGGGCGAGGGTTGACGCGCTGCGGGTGGGCCGGGTACGCGCGCGGATCAGGCGTCGAACCAGCGGGCCCGGCGCGTCGCGCCGAACTGCTCCTTCTCGGCGGCGTTGGCGAGCGACGGCTCGTGACGCTCTGCGGCCGGGGCGTCGCCGTGCAGGAAGTTGACGTGCACCTTGCCGACGAGGCCGTCGCCGAACTCCGCGTAGCAGATGCCGGCGCCCTCGTAGGGCGCGGGCGGCTCCCCGCCGGCGATCTGCGCCGCGATGTCGTCGGCGACGACCAGCGCGGCGGCCTCGGCGAAGATCCCGGCCTTCGGGACGGTCCGCGGGCCGGAGCAGACGTCGCCGAGCGCGTAGACGCGCGGGAACCGCGTCCTGAGGTTGGCCTGGTCGACCGGGACCCAGCCGTCGACCGCCAGGCCCGAGGCGGCGAGCGGGTCGGGCGCGCGGTGGACCGGGATGCCGACGAACAGGTCGTAGGGCAGCGTCTCCCCGCTGGCCAGGCGCGCCTCGCGGGCGGCCGGGTCGATGCTCGTGACGAGGTGCTGGGGCAGCTCCTCGATCCCGCGCTCGGCGAGCCCGTCGCGGAACATCTGCGAGACCTCCGGCGTCACCGGGACGGGTCGCTGCATCGGGAACGCGATCGACATCTGCACCGCGTCGCGGACGCCGGCGCGCACGAAGTGCTCGTGCAGCAGGAAGGCGCCCTCGAACGGCGCCGGCGGGCACTTGAACGGCTGGCCGAGCACCGCGATGAGGACGCGGCCGCCGTCGAAGCCGGCCAGCGCGTCGCGCAGGCGCTCCGCCCCGGCGAGCGAGTAGTACTCGTGGCCGCCCTGCTCGAAGCCGGGCGTGGCCGCCAGGTCGTAGTCGGCGCCCATCGCGACGACCAGGAAGTCGGCGTCGTGGGAGCCGGCGTCGGTGGTCACCCGCCGCGCGACCGGGTCGATCCCGACCACCGTCTCGCGGCGGAACTCGACGCCCTCCTTGGCGATGTCGCGGTAGTGCAGCAGCACCTCGGCCGCGGACTGGCGCCCGAGCATCACCTCGAGCTTGGAGAAGCCGAAGTAGAACGAGTCGTTGCGATCCAGCAGCGTCACGCGGACCGCGTCGGAGGCCGTCTCGGACAGGCGGGCGGCGAGCTCGAGGCCCGCGAACCCGGCGCCCAGGATCACGACGTGCTCTTTCACGGCGCGAGTCTAGATCACGGGCGGCCGGCGCGAGCGCGGGCGCGCCAGGCCAGGCGGCATGCGGCTGCCCGCAGGCGTCGCACATTCGCCGACCGGGCCGCTCTCGGCACGAGGGGACGGGTAGGCCCGACGCGATGCTGAAGCTGCCTGTCACTGCGACGATCACGCCGATCGAGACGGGCGTGACGTGCCGGATAGTCGTCCGCGGAGGGCTCCACGGCGGCGCGGCGGCCAGGCTGCAGGCGACCGCCGCCGACGTGCTCGCCGGCCATCGCGTCGTCGTCGTCGACCTCAACGGCGTCACCGTCATCGATGCCACCGGCGTGGGCGCGCTCGAAGCCGTGGCGCGGAGCGCGCGCGAAACGGGGGCATGGCTGGGCATCACGGGCGGGGAGGGCGTCCAGGCGGTGCTCGCGGACAGCTCGCTGCTCGCCGACGTCCCGTTCATCCGCAGCAGGCGGGCGCCCGGGCGCCACGCGTTCACCCGCTGGCTGTCGCGCCACGGCGACGTCGAGCCACCGCTCGAGGACTAGGTTCTCGGCCCGGGACCTGCTCGCCGGCCTTGCCGTGGCGATGATCGTGTCGGCTCAGCCGGGTTGCGCCGGCGAGCGCCGCGCCCCCGGCGATCCGATGGCGGCGTCGCCGAGGACCTCCGCGACGCGGGTCGCGATCGAGGGCCATGACCAGCGCCGGAGCGCGTCCGCCCGGGCCGCGATCCCGCGCCGGGACCGTTCCTCCGGGTCGTCGACCACGGCCAGGATGGCGTCGGCCAGCGCCTGCTCGTCGTCGGGCGGGACGAGCCAGCCCGTGCGGCCGTCGTCGACGATCTCGGCCGGGCCGAAGCGGTCGACGGCGATGGCCGGCAGGCCGCAGGCCATTCCCTCCACCAGCACCAGCCCGAACTGCTCGCGGACGGAGGCCAGCACCTGGACGTCGGCGGCGTTGAGGAGCGCGGGCAGCTGCTCGTGCTCGTGCCAGCCGGCGAGGAACACGTCCCGGGCGCGGGCGGCGCGGATCGCGTCGAGCGGGTGCTCGCCCTCGTACTCGCCGGGATGGCCGCCGACGACCACCAGCGCCGCGGGGCGGCGCGCGCGGGCCCGGGCGCGCTCGAACGCGCGGATCAGCAGGCCGAGCCTCTTGACCGCGGTGTAGCGACCGACGGCGACGAAGACGACGGCGTCGTCCAGGCGGGCGACCTCCTCGTCGGCGTAGCGCACGCTGCCCACGGGGCCGCCCGGCGCCCAGCCGCGCGGCGCCTGCACCAGGTGTCGGCGCCAGAGCGCGCCGCGATCGACGAGCCCGGGGCGGAAGCGCGCCGGGTCGAACCCGTTCGGCACGACCGTGCAGGCATCCGGATCGACGCCGAGCAGGTCGGCGGTGCGCTCGACCTCGGCACGGGTGTGCACGATCAGTCGCACGCAACCACGCGCCCAGCGACGCATCCGGCGCGCCCAGGCCTCGGCATGGTCCCAGCCGACGGGCGGGCCGTCGTCGATGCGCTCGAGCATCGCCAGCTCGGTGCCATGGAGATGTGCGACCACGGGCACGTCCGGCGCGACACGGCTCGCGGCCTCGTTGAGCGGCGTGAGGTGATGGAGATGCAGCACGTCGGCGCTGGCCGCGTCCGCGCGGTCGAGAGCGTCGCTCCACGCCTCGACGTGCTCCTCGCACTCCTCGTCGCCGAGGCGGGCGAAGCAGCGATCCGGCGCGCCGGGGCGGTCCTCGAAGGACGGCTGCATCGGTGCGTCGCCGCGGACGAAGTCGACCGGCCGGACGTCGAGGCCGGCGAAGAAGGCGCCCGCGTCGGCGTACCCGCCGTCGGAGAGCGAGCCCGACACGAGCGTCACGTCCCAGCCCCGGCGCGCCAGCTCCAGGCTCAGCGATCGCTCGACCTGCGCGGAGCCGCCGCGCGGGAAGAAGAGCAGGCCGCTGACGACACGCATCCCTCGATGCTACGGCGCGCGGCGAGCCTCCCGACTCAGCGACGCTCGAAGTACAGGGCGGTGGGGATGGCCCGGCCTCCGGCGATCGCGCGCCCCTCCGCGTCGCGCGGCGCGTTGCGAAGCCTGCGCCCACAGACCAGCGAGGTCGAGCCGCCCCCGTCGAGGTTCAACGCCGTCCGGGCCCCGAGCGCGATGAGCGTCTGGGCGAGCTCGGCGAGCGAGAGGCCGGCCTCGTCGGCGGCCCGTCCGTCGCACGCCACGGCGAGCACCGACCTGTCGTCGAGGGCGAGCGCCGCCCGCGGGTGGCGTCCGACCGTGATGTCCTGGTCGAACTGGCCCGCGCCTTCGGCGAAGCCCTCGTCCGCGTGGTCGACCGCGCGGCGGTCGTGCACGAGCAGCGGGCCCGCCTGCAGCAGGTCGCCGGCGCCGCCGTCCGGGAGCTGGTCGCGGCGCGCGATCGCGATCTCCCCATCGACGTGCACGCACGCGCGGCGGGCGTCCCAGGGGGCGTCGAAGGCGACGGTGCGCTGGGCGACGCCATCGATGCGCAGCGCGCCGAGCGGCATGCCGAAGAGCTCGGGCGCCGCGGGCTCGAGCGGCCTGCGCAGGAAGAAGCCGCCGACGATCGCGTCGCCGACGCCGCGCCGATCGCACCACGAGACGAGCGTCGTCGCCGGGGGCAGCAGCGCAACCCGGACGCGCGTCTCGGCCCGCGGGTACGAGGCGACGTGGACCGTGGTCTCGCCTCCGTCCTCGAGACGCACGCGCAGGCGGCGCAGATGCGACAGGGCCTCGGACCGGGAAGCATCGCGCACATCGATGCGGGCGTCGCGGACCGCCACCATGGGCAGTGCACCATAGGCGCCCCCGAAGACGGCGCTGTGAACGAGCATGAGGCGCCCTCCCGCTCATGTCGTCCGCAGCGCCACGGTGGGCGGCATCCGGGACGCTCGAACGGCCGGCGCCAGGCCCGCGATCGCGCCGATCAGGACGGCCGAGGCGATGCCGCCCGACCATGCCTCGGCGGGTATCACGACGGCCCAGCCCTTCGCGTCGGCGTACGCGGCGGTCGCCGCGGCTCCGGCGAGCACGCCGACGACGCCGCCGACGGCGGCGAGCAGGACCGACTCGGCGAGGAACTGCGTCCGGATCTGGCTCCTCGTCGCGCCGAGGGCGCGACGAAGGCCGATCTCCGAGCGGCGCTCCAGCACCGAGATGATCATGATGCCCCGCGCCGATCAGGCCGATCAGGCCGACCGCGGCCGAGGCGGCCAGGGCCCGCCGGGTCCTACTCATGACCTCTCTCCATGGGCGGCGACTGCGCCAGGCCGTCGACCAGCCGCCTGGCCGCGGACAGCCCCGCGTCGATCAGGCTCGGTCCCCGCTGGCCCAGCACCACGCCGATCAGCGACCCGGACCGGAACATGAAGCAGCCGCCGGCCGCGGCGTCCGAGCCGGTCTTCATGCCGACGAACCCGTCCTGGCCGAGCAGGGTGTTGGTGTTGCTCACGACGCCGGCGACCGGCAGCCAGTAGCTGCGGGTGGCCATCGCCGCCCCCAGCGTGCCGTCCTCGGCCACCACCCGCGCCAGACGCAGCTGATCGAGGGCCGTCGAGATCGTGCCCGCGTCGTATCCGCTGGGATCGGTGTACGTCGTGTGGGACATCCCCAGCGCGTGCGCGGTCCGGTTCATCTCCGCGACGAACGAGGCGACGCTGCCGGAGACCTGCCGCGCGACGAGCACCGCAACGTTGTTCGCGGACGGCAGCAGGATCGCCATCAGCGCATCCCGCTCGGTGAGCTGCTCGCCCACGCGGACGGCGACGATCGACTGGCCCTGACGGCGCCTCGCCTCGGTGTCGGCGACGTCGCGCCGACCGACCACGAACAGCCGACCGCCGTCGCCCGCGCGCAGCGGGTGGTGCTTGAGCACGAGGTAGGCGGTCATCACCTTCGCCAGGCTGGCGATCGGGACCGGCCGCTGGTGCGGGCTCGCCGCGGGTCGGCCGTCGCCGAGCGCGTACGCCCCCTGGCCGAGCCGCGGCCACCCGCTCGTCGACACGTAGCTGCGGCCCTCGTCGTGGAGCAGGTGGCGAGGCGCGGCGTACGCCGTGGCGGCGAGGAACAAGGCGAGCACCGCGCCGAGCAGCGCGCGGCGCCGGCGACGGCGGTACAGGCTGGCCGTCCCGTAGGTCACGGCGCGGATTCAAGGCGGCGCGGCGTTGCCGGCGCGTATGCGGTTTTCGATATGCCGGCGATATGCGCCGACTCGTAGCATCGGAGCGTGCGCGTGCTGCTCGTCGAGGACGAGCCCTACATGGCGGACGCGACCCGCGACGGCCTACGCCTGGAGGCTATCGCGGCAGACGTCGCCGGAGACGGCGACGCCGCTCTGGAGCTGCTGAGCGTCAACGCCTACGACATCGCCGTACTGGACCGCGACGTGCCCGGGCCCTCCGGCGACGAGATCGCCAAGCGCATCGTCGCCTCCGGCAGCGGCATGCCGATCCTCATGCTCACCGCCGCCGATCGCCTCGACGACAAGGCCAGCGGGTTCGAGCTCGGCGCCGACGACTACCTGACCAAGCCGTTCGAGCTCCAGGAGCTCGTGCTCAGGCTCAGGGCGCTCGATCGCAGGCGTCCCCACAACAGGCCGCCCGTGCGCGAGATCGCGGGCCTGCGGCTGGATCCGTTCCGCCGCGAGGTCTACCGCGACGGCCGCTACGTCGCGCTGACCCGCAAGCAGTTCGCCGTGCTCGAAGTCCTCGTCGCCGCCGAAGGCGGCGTCGTCAGCGCCGAGGAGCTGCTGCGACGGGCGTGGGACGAGAACGCGGACCCGTTCACCAACGCCGTGCGCATCACGGTCTCGGGACTGCGCAAGCGCCTCGGCGAGCCCCGGATCATCGCCACCGTGGCCGGCGCCGGGTACCGCATCGGCGCAGGAGCGGACGGCGCCGGCGAGGGAGTCGACGATGGATAGAGCCCCGGGCCTGAGCGTTCGCCTCAAGCTCACCCTCAGCTACGCCGGCTTCCTCGTGCTCGCAGGCGCCTTGCTGCTCGCGGCCGTGTGGGTGTTCCTCCTGCGCTACGTCCCCGATCGCGCGTTCCTCCTCAACGCCGACCCTCACCTCGATGGTCCCTTCCCCGTCCGGTCCAACCTCCTGCACGTCTTCGCTCCGAGGGCAGCCGCGGTGCTGGCGTTCCTGCTCGTGTTCGGGCTCGTGGGAGGGTGGCTGCTCGCCGGCCGGATGCTCGCCCCCCTGGCTCGCATCACGGACGCCACGCGCACGGCCGCGACCGGATCGCTCTCCCACCGGATCCGGCTGCCCGGCCGCAGAGACGAGTTCCGCGAGCTGGCCGACGCCTTCGACACCATGCTCGCGCGGCTCGAGGCCCACGTCGCCGAGCAGCAGCGATTCGCCGCCAACGCCTCGCACGAGCTGCGCACGCCGCTGGCGATCACGCAGGCCCTGCTCGACGTCGCCCGCAACGACCCCGACCGTGCCGGCGGCGAGCTCGACGACCGCCTCCGCGCCGTCAACGCCCGAGCGATCGACCTCACCGAGGCCCTGCTCCTGCTCAGCCGCGCCGACGGGCGGTCCTTCGCTCGAGAACACGTCGACCTGTCCCTCGTGGCGGAGGAGGCCACCGAGACGCTCCTCCCCCTCGCGGAGGAGCGCGGCCTCGCCATCGAGACCTCGAGCGACGCGGCCCCGACCATCGGCTCGCAGCCGCTCCTGCTGCAGTTGAGCACGAACCTCGTGCACAACGCGATCGTCCACAACCTGCCCGAGCAGGGCGCCGTGTGGGTGACGACCGGCGCTCACCCCGACGGCGCGATGCTCACCGTCGAGAACACCGGCGAGAAGCTCACCTCACAGCTGGTGGCGACGCTCGCCGAGCCGTTTCAGCGCGGCTCCAAGCGCATACGCCCCGACCACGCGGGCGTCGGCCTCGGCCTGGCGATCGTCAAGAGCATCGCCCAGGCGCACGAGGGCACCCTCACCCTCGCCCCACGGGCCGGCGGCGGGCTCCGGGTCACCGTGCAGCTCCCCGTCGCCCCGCCGCACGCCGTCAGGTGACGAGGCGCTCGGGGTAGTGGGTGCGGCGTATGGCGAACTCGTGGTTGCCGCGGCGTTCGGAGGCGGTCAGGGCGCCGTTGGCGGTCGCGACGATCGCGTCGCGGATCTGCTCGCCCATCGACGCCAGCGTGTGCGTGCCGTCGAGGATCCGTCCCGCGTCGAGGTCGATGTCGCCGGCCATGCGCTCGAAGATCGCCGTGTTCGTCGAGATCTTCAGGCACGGCGCGATCGGCGACCCCGTCGGCGTCCCGCGCCCGGTCGTGAACGCGATCACGTTGCAGCCCCCGGCCACCAGCCCCACCATCTGCTCGATGTCATGCCCCGGCGTGTCCATCACGTAGAGCCCCGGATCGCCGGGCGCCTCGGCGAAGCCGATCACGCCCGTCAGCGGCGCGTTGCCCGCCTTCTTCGCCGCCCCCAGCGACTTCTCCTCGATCGTCGTCAGCCCGCCCTCGATGTTGCCCGGCGTGGGCTGCGCCCCGCGGATGTCCACCCCCAGCGCCTCGACGGAGCGCTCGAAGTCGTGCACCACCTGCACCATCCGCCGGGCGACCTGCGCGTCGATCGCCCGCGCGGCCAGGATCTCCTCCGCGCCGACCAGCTCGGGCACCTCGGAGAGCATCGTCGTCGCCCCCTGCGCCACCAGCCAGTCGCTGGCCAGCCCCAGCGCCGGGTTGGCCGTGATCCCCGACAACGCGTCCGACCCGCCGCACTCCAGCCCCACCGCCAGCCCCGACCACGGCATCGGCTCGCGCTCGAGCCCGCTCGCGTCGGCGACCAGCCCCGCCGCCACCGGGCGCCCCGCCTCGACCGTCCCCGGCGTGCCGCCGTGATCGGCCATCGTGACCACGCGGACGGGCATCCCGCCCGCGGCGGCGATCCTCTCGGCGAGCGCGCGATCCTCGCCGGTCACGGCGACCAGCAGGACCGCGGCGACGTTCGGGTTCGACGCGAAGCCGACGAGCGTGCGCGTGACGAGCTCGGTGTCGGGATCGTCGGGGTGGCCCACCCATTCATGCGTGACGGCGACCGCCCCGCCGAGTCCCTCCGCGATGCTCTCCGCCGCCGCATTGGCCGCAGAGCGCGAGGGCAGCACGAGGACGTGGTTGCGCACACCCCAGCCGCCGCCGGGACGCCGATATCCGGTCAGGGCCGGCACCGTCACATCGTCACCGCCAGGCGACGCAGCACGAAGTCCCGCGCGCCGCGGCGCTCGGAGGCCGTCGGCTCGCCGGCGGCCGCAGTCAACACGCGGTCGGCGACGCGCTGCGCCAGCTCGCCGTGCGACGCCGCCTCCTCGTGGACGTCGAAGTCGTCGGCGAGCGCGCGGTGCAGGTCGACATCGCGGCCGACCGCCACCACCGGACAGACGGGAAAGCCGGTCGGCCCCTCGAACTCTCCGGGCAACGAGACGATCAGCTGCGATCCCTGGCAGGCGAGCTCGACGTGGGCCTCGGGCCCGGTCACGTCGTCCGCGAGCGCGACCCGCAGGCCGCGGGCCTCCAGCGCCTCGCGCAGCGGCCCGGCGAGCGCGTCCGAGGCGTCGTCGATGCCGACCGTCACGGCCGACGGATCGATCGGCTCGGGCGTCAGCGCGTCGAGCGCCGCCGACAGTCGCGCGCACGCGGCGAGGCCGTCCTGGATGGCGCGGGCCGTGCCTCCCGAGTGCTGCACGCCGATCAGCTCGATGGTCTGCCCGGTCTGCGCGATGCGATCGGCGAGCAGCTTGCCATTGAGCGTCTCGCAGCCGAGGCTGACGACGACGACCGCGCCGACGTTGGGGTTGGTGGCCGTCCCGAGGAACGCCTGCTCGGTGTGACGCAGGTCGTCGCCGACGTGCAGGCAGCCGTGCTGGTGGGTGATCGCGACCGCGCCGGCGGCCGACGCGATCTCGCTCGCCGCGTGGGTCGAGCAGACGACCGACGGCAGCACGAGGACGTGGTTGCGGATGCCCGCGCGGCCGTCGTGGCGGACGAGCCCGGTCAGCGCGCTCACCGTGCCTCCTCCGGCCCCGGCAGTCGCGCGCTGACGACGTTGTGCACGTGGACGTGCTCGCCGGCGGCGATGTCGCGGCTGGCGATCCCGATCACCTCGTTGTACTTGCGCACCGGCGTGCCCGCGGGGATCGGGCGCAGCGCGAACTTGTGGCCGAAGCGGATCGCCTCGGCGATCGGCACGCGCGTGTCGCCGACCGCGACGGCCTCCTGCGCGTCGAGGCCCACGACCGCCACCGCAACGTTGTCGGCGGGATCGAGCAGCAGCGCTCGAGGGGCGTCCGAGGCGGATGTCATGCGCGACTCTCAGAGGCTGGCGACGAGTCGCTCGCAGGCCTTTGCCAAGTGCTTCTCCATACGCGCCGCGGCGCGCTGGGGCTGGCCGTCGTCGATCGCGTTGAGGATCTCGAGGTGCTCGGCGATGATCACGGCGGGGTCCTGCAGGTGGCTGAACTGCACCTGCACCTTGCACAGCTGCGTCTCGCGCATGAGCTGTGAGTGCATCCGCGACAGACGCGGGCTGTCGAGCGCGTCGATCAGCGCGCCGTGGAAGGCGCCGTCGGCTTCGACGAACTCGAGCACGGAATGTCCGGAGTCGGCGGTGTCGACCATCTGCTCGAGCTTCGAGCGCACTGAGTCGGGCGTGCGATGGCCCTTGCTCGCCAACGTCGAGACGACCTGGCGCTCGATGAACGCCCGGCTGTCGTAGAGGTCGCGCACGTCGTCTTCGGTGAGCGCGCGCACCCGTGCGCTGCGGTTCGTGTCGCGGCGCAGGAGACCCTCGTGGCTGAGGCGCTCGAGCGCTCCCTTGGCGCTCGGCCGCGCCACAGCGTACTTCGAGGCGACGCCCATCTCCGTCAACAGCGTTCCCGACGGGATCGTCCCGTCGAGGATCTCCTTGCGGATCGCGTCGACGAGAACGTCGATGACGGACGGCACAACTAGTGCCATCGCCTGCCCTTCTGCCGGGCGGGGAGCTGATGGGGGGGTCTCGTCATGCGTGGCCGCAACGGACAGTACCCGCACCGACGCACGAATGATGGGGCACGACAGGCGCGAGCTCAGGCCGGAGCACGTGCTCAGTATACCGGGATAGCTGGTCAGCGCAATATGCTTGACATGCAAGATTGCTATGAGCTAGCGTCGCGGTCGCATGGTCGGGTCAGGAGGAGGGAGCAGCGATGGCGCTCTCGACTCCGGGCACTCTGAGCGGAGGAGATGGAGGAGAAGGTGAGGAAGCTTTCCAGCAGGCATCGCTGGGGCACCGTCGGGCTGCTCGTGCCCGTCGCCTTGGCGGTCACGGTCGCCGTCGGCGGGTCGTCCGCGAGCGGCGCCGATCCGACGGCCAAGCCTGCCGCGGGCATCAGCTCGCTGACGGTCGCCAACGTCAGCAGCCCGTGGCCGAGCCTCGGCCCGCCGCCGGCGAAGTGGTCCGCGGCATTCGTCGTCAACTACATGAACGCCATCTACGGCGAGCTCTTCCGCCGCAACACCAACGGCGAGGTGATCCCCGGCCTGGCGCAGAGCTGGGATTACTCCAAGAGCGACCGGTCGCTGATCATCCACCTGCGCAAGAACGTGAAGTTCTCGGACGGGACCCCGTTCAACGCCGAGGCGGTGCGTCAGCACCTGCACAACTCGCTGCTTCCTGCCAACCAGTGTCAGTGCCTGGGCGCGTTCGTCAACGTGGAGCGGGTCACGACCAAGGGCAACTACGACGTCGTCCTGACGCTCAAGCAGAAGGACACGACGCTGCCGCAGCAGTTCGTCAGCCAGGCTCCGAACTGGGTCCCCTCGCCGACGGCGCTGAAGAAGATGGGCGCCGCGGCGTTCGGTCAGGCGCCGGTCGGGGCGGGCCCGTACAAGGTCGTCAGCAACGTGGCGAGCTCGAAGCTCGTGCTCAAGGCCAACCCCCTCTACTGGGACAAGGGCAAGCCGTACATCAAGAACCTGACGTTCGTCAACGCCGCCACCGATCAGACGGCATACGCCGACCTGCAGGCCGGCAGCGTGCAGCTCGTCATGGGCATGACGAACCCGCAGATCCTCGCGCAGGCGAAGTCGAAGTTCCAGACCGAGCAGCACAAGGGCGTCGTCGTCTACATGATCGAGTTCAACACCGACAAGGCGCCCTTCAACAACGACAAGGCACGCCAGGCCGTCGCGTACGCGACGAACCCGCAGCAGGTGCTCAACGTCGTCAGCCCCGGTTTCGGCGCGGTGACGCAGTCGCCGGTCGGACCGGGCGGGACGATGTACCTGGCCAAGGTGCCGGGCGCCCGCACGTACAACCTGGCGAAGGCCAAGCAGATCGTCCAGAAGATGGGCGGGCTGTCCTTCAAGTTCTCCTACATCACGACGACCGCGCTGTACCCGCTCGGGGCGCAGGCCCTGGCGCAGCAGTGGCGCGCGGCCGGGATCGACGTGAAGCTGAACCCGGTCGCGCTGGCGACTTACCAGCAAGACCTCCTCAACCGCTCGTGGGACTCCGTGTTCACGGTCGAGGGCGGCGCGGATCCGAGCGTCGGCGTGTCGTCGTCGCTGCCCGAGAAGTACGGGCTGGTCGGCCAGCAGACCTGCTGCCACGACATTACGCTCGCCAAGAAGCTCCACCTCCTCGGCGAGACGCGCGACCCGGCGAAGCGTCAGGCGAGGGCGTTTGACCTGTACCACTACATCTCCGCCAAGCAGTACTCGGTCCCGCTGTTCTCGCTGCCGACCGTTCTCGTCGGCGTCAAGGGCCTCAATGGGCTCGATCCGGCACCCAACGGCAGCGCGGGCAAGGAGCTCGTGCCGTGGGACACCCTGAAGTGAGGCACTGAGAGCAACGACGCAGGACGGCCGAGAGCGCGCCGGGCCCCCGACGGTGGGGCCCGGCAGCGTCCAGATGGGACAGACATGCACAAGCCGATTCCCGGGAGCACCACGAGGTCATGAAGCGCAGCACCGAGTCGATGTTGACAACGCACGCGGGGTCGCTGCCGCGACCAGACTCGCTCCGGGACATCCTCGCCGACCGACAGGTCGGCCGCGACTACGACGCCGATCGGCTCGAGGCCGAGGTCCGCGCCGCGATCGACGCCGTGGTCGCCAAGCAGGCCGAGGTCGGCCTGACCGTCGTCAACGACGGCGAGAACAGCAAGTACAGCTTCATCACCTACCTCAAGGACCGTCTCGACGGCTTCGGCGTCGTCGAGGAGGAGATCAGCGCGTACTACGCCTCGCGTCGCGGCCTGGGCCCCGGCGAGATCCGCGCGTCGCTGGACTTCCCCGAGTTCTTCGAGGGCCGCGGCTCCGCGGACAGCTTCGTGCGCGAAGGCAAGACGGCCGAGCGGGCCGTCTGCACCGGGCCGATCTCGTGGAAGGACTTCAGCGAGGTCGAGCGCGACATCGCCAATCTCAAGTCGGCGCTGGCGCCGTTCGACGGCCAGGTCGCCGACGCGTTCATGAGCGCGACCTCGCCTGGCGCCGTGCTGATGACGCTGCCCAACCGGTACTACAAGGACGACGAGGAGTACCTCTACGCGATCGCGGACGCGATGTCGCGTGAGTACAAGGCGATCGTCGACGCCGGCTTCGTGCTGCAGCTCGACTGCCCCGACCTCGCCACGCGCGTGATCGCCAGAGAGCAGGCGGCGCTCGAGCGAGGCGAGCGGACGGACTTCTCGCTGGAGGAGTTCCGCCGCGAGATCAAGCGCAACATCGACGTCCTCAACCACGCCACGCGCGACATCGACCCCGACCAGATGCGGATCCACGTCTGCTGGGGCTCGACCGAGTACCCCCACCACCTCGACACCGAGCTCAAGGACTTCGTCGACGTCCTGCTGACCGCTCGCCCGGCGGGCCTGATGGTCGTCGGCGCCAACGGCCGCCATGAGCACGAGTGGCGCGTCTGGGAGGACGTGACGCTGCCGGAGGGCAAGGTCGTCCTGCCGGGCGTCATCGACTCGACGACCAACATCATCGAGCACCCCGACACCGTCGCCGAGCGGATCCTGCGCTACGCGAGCGTCCTCGGCAAGGAGAACGTGATCGCGAACGTCGACTGCGGCTTCCAGACCTCCGCGGGCCGCGACCAGGTCGACCCGCGGGTGGCGTGGGCGAAGCTCCGCTCGCTCTCCGAGGGCGCCGCGCGCGCCTCGCGCGAGCTGTGGGGCTCCGTGACCTCCTTCGCCGTGGGCGGGTGAGCGCGATGGAGACCCGTAGCATCGGAAGCCTCACCGTCTCGGTCGTCGGCATCGGCTGCAACAACTTCGGCAGCAAGGTCGTCGGCAAGCTCGACCAGCAGCGCACCAACGAGGTCGTCGCCGCCGCGCTGGACGCCGGCGTGACGTTCTTCGACACGGCCGACGCGTACGGTGGCGGCGCCTCGGAGACGTTCCTCGGCACAGCGCTCGGCTCGCGCCGCGACGAGATCGTGCTCGCCTCGAAGTTCGGCATGCGCCTCGCCGACGATCGCCAGGGCGCCAAGCCGGAGTACGTCAAGCGTGCGATCGAGGCCAGCCTCGAGCGCCTCGGCACGGATCGCATCGACCTCTACATGCTCCACAAGCCCGACCCCGAGACGCCGATCGCCGAGACGCTCGGCGCTCTCGGCGAGCTCAAGGCCGCCGGCAAGGTGCGCGAGATCGGCTGCTCGAACTTCAGCGCCGAGCAGCTCGAGGAGGCACGATCGAGCGGCCTGCCGAGCTTCGTCGCCGTCCAGAACGAGCTCAGCCTGCTCAATCGCGCGGCCGAGGCGGAGGTGCTGCCGTACTGCGCCGAGCACGGCATCGGCTTCGTGCCGTACTACCCGCTGTTCAATGGGCTGCTGACCGGCAAGTACAAGCGGGGCGCCGAGCCGCCGAGCAACGGACGCATCACATCGTTCGCCGACGATCGCAAGGAGGCGATCTTCTCGGAGGAGAACTTCGACCGGATCGAGCGCCTCGAGGCGTTCGCCGGCGAGCGCGGACACAAGCTGCTCGAGCTCGCGTTCGCCTGGCTGCTGGCCAAGGCGCCGGTCGCGTCCGTCATCGCTGGCTCGACGTCGCCGGAGCAGATCAAGGCCAACGCGGCCGCGGCGAGCTGGACGCTGACCGAGGACGAGGCCGCCGAGGTCGACGCCCTCGTCGCGTAGTGGCCGAAGGCGTGCGGTGACTGCAGCTGCGGACACGGACGAAGCCGACGTCGTCGTCGTCGGCGCGGGGCTGGGCGGCGTCGTGGCCGCCGCGCGCGCGGCACAGCTCCGGCGCCGCGTGCTGCTCGTCGAGGCCCGGCCGACCGTGGGCGGGACGGCGCTCTACTCGGGCGGCGGCGTCCACATCTGGGGCGCCCAGACCTGGGACGAGTACCACGCGCACTGCCCACAGGCCGACCCCGTGCTCGCGCGACGGCTGTTCGAGCAGTACGTCCCGTTCGTCGAGTGGGCGGTGTCGACGAAGGCGCCGGGCCGCTACCGGGTGACGACGCTGCGGGGCCACACGAACGCCAAGTACCAGCTCGGCAGGACGATCGCGCCACACCATCGGGCGGCCTGGTTCAGCTACATGGTGCGGCTGATCGAGCGTCTCGGCGGGGCGGTGCGGACGGGCACCAGGGCCACCGGCCTCCTCCAGGAGGACGGCCGTGTCCGCGGTGTGACGGTCAGCACGGGCTCGGACGAGCAGACGGTGCGGGCCGGCGCCGTGATCCTCGCGGCGGGCGGGTTCCAGAGCGAGCCGGCGCTGATGGAGCGCTACGTCGGCGATGGGGCGATCGGCGCCGACGGTCGCGCCGTCGCCGAGGACGTCGGCGACGGGCTGCGGCTCGCGCTGGCGGCGGGGGGCACGACGACGCGCAGCATGGACACGATCTACGGCCATCTGATGCCGGTGCCGCCGGACTGGTCGGACCTGCTGCAGCCGCTGCTGCTGACGGCGTTCTACGCGGAGCACTCGATCGTCGTCAACGGCCGCGGCGAGCGCTTCGTCGACGAGGGGGCCGGCGAGCTCAACGGCGAGACCGTCAACGCCGCGGCGCGGCAGGCCGAGGGTCCCCTGTGGATCGTCATGGACGAACGCGTCCGCCGTCGCCATGCGCGCTACGAGCTGCCCTACGAGATGCTGACGCCGACGAACCTCCGCTATGCGCGGCTGCTGCGGTACTTCGGCGTGCGCCTGCAGGGACCGCGGCCCGTCGTAACGGTTGACAGCCTGCGCTACGCCGCCGACCACGGCGCCGCGGTCGTCCGGGCCCCCAGCCTCGCCGCCCTCGCCGACGAGCTCGCGGCCCGCGGGGCCGCGCGCGACGCGCTGCTCTCGACCGTTGCCGGATTCAACGAGGCGGTCGAACGGGGGAGCGCGGCGCAGCTGCCGATCCCGAAGACGAAGGAGGCCTACCCGATCGTCGAGCCGCCGTTCACGGCGGTCGAGGTCCGGCCCGCCGCGAGCATGACCTACGGCGGCGTGCGCATCGACGAGGAGACGCGCGTGCTCGACGAGCAGGACCGGCCGGTCAAGGCCCTGTACGCGGTCCCCGGCACCGCCGGCGGCATCCATCGGCTGCACTACGGGGGCGCGCTGGCGGCGTGCGCGGTGTACGGCAAGATCGCGGGCGAGCACGCGGCGGCGGGCGTGTGAGCGAGATCGCCGTCAGCGTGGGTCGCTACCCGCACACCGCCGCGCTGCTCGACGGCGAGGTCGTGCTCGAGGACGGCGTCCGTCTGGCGGTGGCGCCCGGCGGCACGGCCGCAGCCTTCCGCGGGATGCTCGACGAGCAGGCGTTCGATGTCTGCGAGGTCCCGATCGTCAACTACCTGCGCGCGCGCGAGCTGGGCGTACCCGTTACCGGCCTGCCGATCTTCACGACGCGGCGCTTCCCGCACGGGATGCTGATCTGGAACACGGCGACCGGGGTCCGCGGTCCATCCGACCTCGAGGGCCGGACGGTCGGCATCCCCTATCACGGCAACACGGACGTCGTCTGGGTCCGCGGGCTGCTCGAGACCGACCACGGCGTCGACGTCGACGCGATCGACTGGCTCGCGTCGCTGGCGGAGCCGCTCGAGCCGCACGCGATGCCGGAGAACGTGCACACGGTCGTCGGCGCGCCGCTCGGCGAAATGCTGCTCGCGAGCGAGATCGCCGGCCTCGTCGAGGGCCGCGGGCAGACGATCTTCGCCAACGACATCGCCGCCCTGGCGCCGGATCTCGCCGCCGCGGAGCGGGCCTGGCACGAGCGCACGGGGATCTTCCCGGTGCTCTTCACCGTCGTGATCGCCGATGCGCTGCTGGCCTCGCGACCGAGCGCCGCCGAGGAGGTCTTCTCGGCGTTCGTCGACGCAAAGGCCGACGCCTACGCACGGCGTGACACCGCCGTCGAGCCGCCGTCCGCCGAGGACCTGACGGCCGCGCGGGTAAGCGGCTTCCCGCTCGACGCCGACGTCGCCGCGCAGCGCTCCTACCTCGGCGCCGACCCGCTCGCGTACGGCCTGGAGCCCAACCGCCTCGCGATCGCCGAGCTGATCCGCCTCGCGGCCGCCCAGCGACTGATTGCCGGCGCGCCCGAGCCCGACGACGCATTCCTGCCCCTCGAGCAGACGCCCGACGCAACGCCCCACGCCCACAAGGAGCAGGCGAGCCATGTCGCTGACATTGGTTGATTCCAACGCCCACGCCACGGCGCCGCCGTGGCTGCGCGACGAGTTCCCGCTGCATCCGCTGGCAGACGCCGTCGGCAACGCCGACGAGACGCCCGAGCCCACCATCGAGGAGCTCGTCGCGACGATGGATGCCGCGGGCGTCGCCCAGGCGCTGCTGATCGGCTCGCGCAACCACGGCTTCGACAACAGCTACTGCGCGCATGCCGGGGAGCGGTACCCGGAGCGCTTCGCGACCATCGCCAGCGTCGACATCTTCGCGCCGACGGCGATCGAGGACGTGCGCCACTGGGTCGAGGAGCGGGGGATGCACGGGGTCCGGCTGTGGGGCGGCCGGCGCGGGCCGGCGACGTGGATCGACGACGAGCGCTACCTGCCGGTCTGGCGCTACGTCGACGAGCTCGGCCTGCCGGTCAACGCCCAGATGGCGCGTCCCGAGACGCTTCCGGGCCATCGCCGGCTGCTCGAGCGGCTGCCGACGCTGCGGCTCACCGTGAACAACATCGGGCACGTCTCGCCCGAGGGCGGCGCCACCTCGGAGGACGCCCTGGCGCTACTCGCGCTCGCCGACTTCCCCAACGTCTTCGCCAACGTGAGTGTCCAGTTCCTCGTCGCCGCCGCCGCGGGCGGGCCGGCCGGCGAGCTGTTCCAGGCGATGCTGGAGCGCTTTGGCTCGCGGCGGATGATGTGGTCGGCGTTCTACCCGTCGCCCCCCAACGTCGATTACCCGGCGAGCGCCGAGGCGGTGCGCTCCGCGGTCGGCGGGCTCTCGCCGGAGGACCAGGAGGGCATCTGCAGCGGCGGCACGCTGGCGCTGTACCCGACGCTGCGGGCGGGGCAGGTGCCCGGATGATCGAGCTGACCGGGGTGGTGACGAGCTTTCCGCACACGCAGGAGCTCGTCGGCGCGACGACCGACCTCGGCGACGGGGTGAGCGTGACGTTCCTACCCGGCACGGGCGCGCCCTCGACGAGGAGCATGCTGCGTGAGCTGGCCTACGACGTCTGCGGGATGCCGATCGTCAACTACATGTCCGCGCGCGAGCACGGGCTGCGCGTGACTGCCGTGCCGATCTTCCCGACGCGGCGCTTCCTGCACGGAATGCTCGTCTGCGATCGCACGGCGATCACGCAGCCGACGGATCTCGAGGGCAGGCGCGTGGGCATCGGGTACTACGGGAACACGGACTCGACGTGGGTCCGCGGCCTGCTCTCCGAGTACGGCGTCGACCTCGACCGGATCACGTGGGTCACCTCCTCCGAGGAGCAGGTGCTCGACGCGACGCTGCCGCCGAACGTCGAGCCGTGGGCGGAGAGCGCGCGCGAGGCCAAGTACACGGGCGTGCCCGGCGGCGAGCTCGACGAGCTGCTCCTGGCGGGCGAGGTGGCGGGCGTCATCTACGGGCGCGGCGAGCTCGTCTACAACGCCGGCCAGCAGGACCTGGGAGACCGGCGGCTGGGCCCGCTGTTCGACGACGTCGAGGCCGCGGACCTCGAGTGGCTGCGGCGCACGAGGTTCTTCCCGATGATGACCGTCGTCGTCGTCAGGGACAGCCTGCTCGTCGGCCTCCCCGACCTGCCCGACCGGCTGCTGGCAGTGTTCACCGCCGCCAAGGAGCGCGCGCTCGAGCGCGCGCGGACGGGCGTCGATTACAGCGCCGACGAGGCCAACGCCGCTCGCATCAGCGGTCTGCGGATCGGTGCCGACGGGAGCCCGTTCGGCCCGCTGCTCGGGCCCGATCCGTTGCCGTACGGCGTCGACTCCAATCGGGCCGCGATCGAGACGATCGCCCGCTACGCCCACGAGCAGCGCGTTCTGCAGTCACGACCGAGCGTGGACGAGCTGTTCGCCCCGCTCTCCGCTTAGATCCACACAGGAGGACACCAGCCATGACGACGACATCGGGCATCGTCCTGACCGACGAGATCGTGGAGCACGTCAACGGCGCACAGCCCGCCGGCAAGTCGCTCGCGATCGCCTACGTCGACGCCGCCGGGCGACCGCGGATGTCGCTGCGCGGGTCGACGCACGTCCACTCGCCGGACCAGCTGGCGATCTGGGTGCGCAAGGCGCAGGGCGGGATCGCCGACGCCATCCGCGAGCATCCCGCCGTGGGCCTGCTCTACCGCGACAACGACACCCGCACGACGTACGTCTTCTCCGGTCGCGCGCGCATCGAGGCCGACGAGGCGGTCCGCAGCGAGGTCTTCGAGGCGTGTCCGCAGTTCGAGCAGGATCACGACCCCGAGCGAAACGGCGTGGCCGTGCTGATCGACCTCGACGAGGTCAAGGGCGGGACGGTCGGCGGCACGCAGGTCTCGATGTCGCGCGATGGCTAGCGTCCCCGCGACATCGCCGCGGGGCGGCGTGCCGTGGGCCGCGGCCGTCCGGCGAGCGACCCGCCGCGTCGCCGCCTCGCCGCTGGCGCGCGTGGTCGGTCGGCGCACCCTGCAGACGGTCCCGGTGCTGCTGGGCGTGAGCTTCATCACATTCTGCCTGCTCACGCTGCTGCCCGGCACGGCGGCGAACGCGCTGCTGCCGGAGAACGCGACCGCGCAGCAGGTCCATGCGCTCGAGCATCAGCTCGGCCTCGACAAGCCGTTCGTCGTGCAGTACCTCGATTGGCTGCGCGACGTGATCCACGGTGACTTCGGCGCGTCGCTCGGCAGCCAGCAGCCCGTGTCGGACATCCTCGGCCAGCGGCTTCCGGTCTCGATCGAGCTGATCGTGCTGGCGTTCGCGCTGTCGCTGGCGTTCGCCGTCCCGGTGGCGCTGCTCGGCGCGCGGCGGCCGGGCGGGATCGTCGACAGGCTCAACGTCGTGGCGGGCATGGTCGGCCTGTCGATGCCGATGTTCGTGCTCGGCCTCGTGCTCGTGCTGGTCTTCGCGGTCGACCTGCGCGTGCTGCCGGCACAGGGGTTCGTCCCGCTCGGCGAAAGCCTGTGGCGCAACCTGCAGCACATGGTCCTGCCATCGGCGACGATCGCCTTTCCGCTGTTCTGCCACTACACGCGCGTGCTGCGCGCCGACATCGTCGACCAGATGAACAGCGGCGAGTACGTCGTCACGGCGCGATCGAAGGGCGTCGGCCCGTGGCGGATCCTGACGCGCCACGCCTTCCGCAACGCCATCTTCCCGACCCTGACCCTGGTCGGCCTGAACCTGGGGACGATGATCGGCGCGACCGTGATCGTCGAGCAGATCTTCGGGCTGCCCGGCATCGGCCAGGCACTGGTCACGGGTATCGACACGCAGGACATCGAGGTCGTGATCGCGATCGTCCTGATACTGTCGCTGACCGTCGTCGTCGCCAACCTGCTGACCGACATCCTGATCGCGCTGCTGGACCCGCGGATCAGGCACGGACGCAGCCATGGCTGACCAAATCGCGATCGTCCAGGCGCCGCCGGCCGCGAGCAGGGGTGTGGGCCGGTCGTGGTCGTCCCGCCTGCGCGCGCTCGAGCTGTGGATCCCGGGCGTCGTGCTCGTCGCGATCATCCTTGCGTGCGTCGTCTGGCCGTGGCTCGGCACGCTGCCGGACCCGGTCAACGGCCACCTCGACCAGCCCTACCGCCCGCTGGGGACCGCCGGCCACGTGCTCGGCACCGACACGCTCGGCAACGACAACCTCTCCAAGCTCGTATACGGCGGGCGGCTGTCGCTCGAGGTCGGCTTCGGCGCGGTCGCCATCGGGATGGTCCTCGGCTCACTGCTGGGGATGATCGGCGCCTACAAGGGCGGCTGGGTCGACTCGATCGTCTCCCGTGTGCTCGACATGTTCCTGGCGTTCCCCGCGCTCGTGCTGGCGATGATCATCGCCAACTACCTCGGGCCGAGCGCGCTGAACGTGACGCTCGCGATCTCGCTCTACAGCCTGCCCGCGTTCGCGCGCCTGGCGCGCACCAGCACCCAGCGCCTGCGCGAGCAGCCGTTCATCGTCGCGGCCAAGCTGGCGGGCACGCGCGACTGGCGGATCATCGTCCGCCACGTCGTGCCGAACATCGTGCCCGAGCTGCTCACGTTCGCCCTGCTGAGCGTCTCCACCGCGATCATCATCGAGGCCTCGCTGAGCTACCTCGGCCTCGGCGTCCCGCCGCCGGCCCCGACCTGGGGCGGGATGATCTCGATGGGCCAGCAGAACATCTACTCGTTCAAGGCGCTGCTGCTGCTGCCGTGCGGCGCGCTGTTCCTCACCGTCCTCGCGCTGAACCTGCTCGGCGACGCGCTGCGGTCGCGGTGGTCGTCGGTATGAACGTGGACACGATCGTCGACGCCCCCGCGACGGACCGGCCCGCCGCCGCCGCGCTGCTGGAGGTCACCGACCTCACCGTGCGCTTCCGGCTGGGCGGCCGTGTCGTGCGGGCGGTCAGCGGCGTCAGCTACGCGCTCGAGGAGGGACAGACCGTCGCCATCGTCGGCGAGTCGGGGTCCGGCAAGACGGTCAGCGCCCGGGCGATCATGGGCCTGCTGCCACCGACCGCAGAGGTTGGCGGCTCGGTGCGGTTCCGCGGCGAGGAGCTCGTCGGCCTCAGCGAGCGCGGCTGGCGGCGGCACCGCGGCCCCGACCTGGCGATGGTCTTCCAGGACCCCGCGCGCTCGCTGAACCCGACGATGCGGGTCGGCGCACAGGTCACCGAGGCGGTCCGCACGCACGCGGACCTCTCACGCAGCGCGGCGCGCGAGCGGGCGCTCGAGCTGCTGGCGCTCGTCCGGCTGCCCTCGGTTCGCGAGCGCTACGACCAGTACCCGCACGAGCTGTCGGGCGGCATGCGCCAGCGCGTGATGATCGCCATCGCGCTCGCGTCCGACCCCAACGTGCTGATCGCCGACGAGGCCACGACGGCGCTCGACGTGACGACGCAGGCGCAGATCATGGGCCTGCTGAAGGACCTGCAGCAGGAGCTGCGGATGGCGCTCGTGATGATCACCCACGACATGGCCCTGGCGGCCCGCTACTCGGACGAGATCCTCGTGATGTACGCGGGCAAGGTGGTCGAGTACGCGCCCACGTCGGCGTTCTTCGTCGGCGGCGGCCGGATGCCGTACACGCGCGCCCTGCTGGAGGCCGTGCCCGATATGTCGCGCCCCGCGCACTCGCTGTTCCCGGTCGTCCCGGGACGACCTCCGGACCTGACAAGCCTGCCGACCGGCTGCTCGTTCAGCCCGCGCTGTCCCTGCGCCCAGGACGACTGCCGCGAGGTGATCCCCGAGCTCGTCGAGCACGAGGCGCAGCACGGCTGGGCGTGCCTCCATCCGCTGGCGCCGACCGGAGGCCCGGGTGTCTGAGGCGATCCTCGAAGCCCGTGACCTGGTGCAGGAGTTCCCCGTCCGTGGAGCCGGCAACGTCAAGCAAGGGGTCGTCCAGGCGCTGTCGGGCGTGTCCGTCGAGGTCCGCGAGGGTGAGACGCTCGGCGTCGTCGGCGAGACCGGGTCGGGGAAGTCGACGCTGGCGCGCTCCGTGCTCGCGGCGCCGAAGCCGAAGTCCGGCGAGGTGATCTTCAACGGCGTCGACCTGCTGTCACTGGGCCGCCGCGAGCTGCGCGAGGCGCGCCGCGGCATCCAGATGGTCTACCAGGACCCGGTGGGCTCGCTGGACCCGAAGATGCGCGTCCTCGACATCGTCGCGGAGCCGCTGGTCGCCTACGGCGTCGGGCGCCCGAGCGAGCGTCGCAAGCGGGTCGAGGAGGCCCTCGAGCTGGTCGGCCTCGATCCGTCGGTGCACGGCGGCCGCCGGCCGCGGCAGCTATCGGGCGGCCAGTGCCAGCGCGTCGCGATCGCGCGAGCGCTCACGCTGTCGCCGGCGCTGATCGTCTGCGACGAGGCCGTCTCCTCGCTCGACGTGCTGATCCAGGCGCAGGTGATGAACCTGTTCGAGTCCCTGCGCCGGGAGCTGTCGCTGTCGTACCTGTTCATCGCCCACGACCTGGCGCTCGTCGAGCAGATCTCCGATCGCGTCGCGGTGATGTACCTCGGGCAGCTGGCCGAGGTCGGGCCCTCGGAGGCGATCTACCGGCGGCCTCTGCACCCGTACACCGCGATCCTGCTGGCGTCGATCCCCACGATCCGGCCGGTGGAGACGCCGCTGGCGCTGACCGAGGTCGAGGGCGAGCCGCCCTCGCCGCTCGATCCGCCGAGCGGCTGTCGCTTCCGGACCCGCTGTCCGTTCGCGCAGGAGCGCTGCGCGCAGGAGGCGCCGCAGCTGCGCACGCTCGGGACCGACCACGAGGTCGCCTGCCACTTCCCGCTCGCGGCTCCGGAGCAGCCACTCCACGGCCGTCGCGATGGATCCTGACGTCATCGTCGTCGGTGGCGGTGGCTCGGGGCTCAGCGCGGCCGTGGCCGCAGCGCAGCAGGGACTTCGCGTCGTCGTCCTCGAGAAGAACCCGCACGTCGGCGGCAGCACGGCCCTGTCGGTCGGCTCGTTCGCCGCGGCGGGGACCTCGTTGCAGCGGCGCCAGGGCATCGAGGACTCGGCCGAACGGTTCATGGCCGACGCCCGGCTGATGAACGGCGAGGATCTCGAGCGACGCGACAACGTCGCGCTGCGCGAGGTGCTCATCCGCGAAGCGGCCGGGGCGTTCGAGGCGCTGCGCGGCATTGGCGTGCAGTTCTTCGGCCCGACCGAGCAGCCGCCCTGGACCGTGCGCCGCATGCACCAGGTGGTGCCCAACTCGCGCGCGTACGTCGGCGCCCTGCGCGCGGAGGCCGAGCGTCGGAGGGTTGAGATCCGCGTCGGCGCCCCGGCGCGGCGGCTGCTGGTCGAGGACGGCCGGGTCGTCGGCGTGGACGCCGGGCAGGAGCTGCGCGCCCGGCTCGGCGTTGTTCTCGCGGCGGGCGACTACAGCGCCAACGCGGAGATGAAGGCCGACTACGCCGGCGCGCAGATCGGACGGCTGCCGCCCGTCAATCCGACGAACACGGGAGACGGCTTTCGCATGGCGGCCGACGTCGGCGCGGCGCTGCGCAACATGGACAGGGTCGCCGAAGAGCTGCGCTTCAGCCTCCCCGCGGGCTTCGACGTCCCGGGCTCGATGCCCACCGGCCCGAAGGCGGCGCTGGTGATGCGTGTCGCGATCGAGCGGCTGCCGAAAGGGCTGCTGCGGGTGATCTCCCGGCGTGCCCTGACGTCGCTGACGGGGCCCAGCCCGACGCTGTTCTCCGCCGGGGCGATCCTCGTCGACGCCGACGCGAAGCGCTTCGGCGACGAGCTGACTGCACCCGCGCGCGCGCTCGGCGACCTCGCCGAGAACCGCTGCTATGCGATCTTCGACGGCGCGGTCGGCGAGCTGTTCTCGGGGCCGCCGAACCACATCTCGACCTTCCCGGGAATCGCGTACGCCTACATCGGCGACTACCTCCGCATCCGCCCCGATGCCACGCACGTGGCGCCGACGCTCGCGGACGTGGCGCGCGGGATCGACGTCGACCCCGAGGCGTTGCAGGCGACCGTCGAGCGCTACAACGCACTGGCGCGGGCCGGCCGCGACGACGACTTCGGGCGAGCCACGCTGGGAGCCGGGCTCCTGCGTCCGCCGTTCTACGCGCTCGGCCCGCTGATCGGCCGGGTGATCGTCACGGACGGCGGACTCGCCGTCGACCAGTGCTGTCGCGTCCTCGACGAGCGTGGCGCCGCGATCGAAGGGCTCCACGCCGTCGGCGCCAACGGACAGGGCGGGCTCGTGCTGCGCGGGCACGGCATGCACATCGGCTGGGCAATGACCTCCGGCCGCATCGCCGCCGCGTCCGTCGCGCGGTCGGCGCGTCCGTAGAGCGCACGCGCGACGGACCAGGACCCCGCCGCTCGACGCGGGCTGTTCGTAGCTCACCGGTCGCGACGCGCGGCTCGTAGGTGGCGCTTCTTGAGGTCGCTCGCGAGCACATAGGTCGAGCCCGAGACGTGTCGCGCCAGGTCGACGCGCTCGAGGCGGCGCAGGACGACAGGGCAGCGCTTGCAACGCGGCTGACTCTTGCAGCAGCGCTTCTTCGCGACGACTCGTTTGGGCACGGCCGCAGAGTAGGTCCACCCGCGCGTCTGGGGACAGCCTCGGCGACACCCACACCGGCGGCGAGGCGACGGACGCGCGTCGGGGGCGGTCGCGCCGGCGCTGCCCATCCATCAGACTCAGGGCATGAGCGAATCTGCGTCGTGGCTGACCGTCCGACCGGGGTGGAAGGTCCTTGCTTCCGATGGGACCCAGGTGGGTGAGGTCGACGAGGTCGCAGGCGATGAGACCGCTGATGTCTTCGACGGTGTCGTCGTGGCCACGAGCGCGTTGGGGGCGCCTCGCTACGTCCTCGCCGAGCAGGTCGCAGCGATCGCCGACGAGACGGTGCGATTGACGCTGTCGCCGAGGGAGGTCGCTGCGCTCGGCGAGTACCTCGAGCCGGCCACGAGTGCCGAGATCGAGGCCGACAACAAGCCCGAGTCGGGCCTTGCCGCCGAGATCCGTGAGATCGAGGGCGACGTCGCCGCTCCGATCGCCGGGCACGAGCACCGGATCGGCCTCGTCGAGCGAGTGACCCTTCTCTTCAGGCGACTGCGCGGGTGAGCGCGGTCGTCAGAGCGGAGTCGCTGACCAAGCGCTTCGGCGAGGTCGAGGCGGTGACGGACCTGTCGTTTGCGCTGGAGGCCGGGACGATCACCGGCTTCCTTGGCCCGAACGGCGCAGGCAAGACGACGACGCTGCGGATGCTCCTGGGCCTCGCGGCGCCGACGAGCGGACGTGCGCTGGTGTTCGATCGCCCCTACGCCGAGCTCGAGCGCCCGGCGCTGCGGATCGGCGCGGTGCTCGAGGCGACCGACTTCCACCCCGGTCGCTCGGGTCGCGACCACCTGCGGATGCTCGGGCGCGCCGTCGAGGTTCCCGACTCGCGCGCGGACGAGGTGCTGCGCCTGGTGGAGCTCACCGGCGCGGCGACCCGGCGAGTCAAGGGCTATTCGCTGGGGATGCGCCAGCGTCTCGGGCTCGCGGCGGCGCTGCTGGGCGACCCGGAGCTGCTGATCCTCGACGAGCCAGCCAACGGCCTTGACCCGGAGGGCGTTCGCTGGCTGCGCGACTTCCTGCGACGGCTGGCCTCGGAGGGTCGCACGGTGCTCGTCTCCAGTCACGTGCTCGCGGAGGTCGCGCAGACCGTCGACCAGGTGCTGATCATCAGTCGCGGGCGGCTCGTGATCGAGTCCTCGCTGGCGGAGCTGACGGCGCGCGCCGGCGGTGCGGTCCGCGTCCGTGTCGCCGATCCGTCCCGGCTGGCCGCCGCGTTCCGCGACGAGGATCTCCAGGTGACGACCGGCGCCGACCACGCGCTACTCGTCCAAGGCGCGTCGAGCGAGCGCGTCGGCGAGATAGCGTTCGCGGCCGGCGTCCCGGTGCACGAGCTGGTCAGCGACGGCGGCTCGCTGGAGGAGATCTTCCTCGAGCTGACCGCGGAGGCGCCGGCGTGATCGCGCAGACCAGGGCGGAGCTGCTGAAGGTCCGCTCGACCCGAACGACCATCGGGCTGCTCCTCGGAATGGTGGCGCTGATCCTGCTGTTCACGCTGCTCACCGGGCTGCTCAGCCACCCGGACGGGCTCGACGGCAGAGAGGACCAGCGCCAGCTCTTGAGCGTGGGCAGCCTCGCGGGCGTGTTCTCGGCGCTGGCGGGCGTGCTGCTGGTGACCAGCGAGTACCGCTACGGCACGATCCGCCCGACGGTTCTGTTCAACCCGGCGCGCTCACACGTCCTCGGCGCCAAGGTCGTCGCCGGCGCGCTGGCCGGGATCGCGTTCGGAGTCCTCGGCGAGGCGCTCGGCTGGGCGATCGGCGAGATAATCCTCCACGGGCGCGGCATCGCCGTCGTGCTCACCGGCCGCGACGTCCTGCTGCTCGCCCTCGGAGGGCTCGCCGGCATCGCGCTCTGGGGCGCCATCGGCGCCGGTCTCGGCGCGATCGTCCGCAGCCAGGTCGGCGCCGTCATCGCCCTGCTCGCCTGGGGGTTCGTCGTCGACAGCCTCCTCTTCGGCCTCGTCCCGTCCGTCGGGCGCTTCATGCCGACGAACGCCGGGGACGCCCTGACCGGCCTGACGACCGATCACCTCCTCGCGCCCGCCGCCGGCGCCGTCGTCCTGATCGCATGGGCCGCGCTGCTCACTGCCCTCGGCGTCGCCCTCACCGCCCGACGCGACATCAACTGACGACGATCCCACGACAGGCGGCTGAGCCGTTCGAGAGCAGGGCTTCTCGGCGTGGCGGCTCGATGTCGAGCTCCGCCAGCAGGGCTGGTGGCGCGAGGCCCGTTCTCGCCGATTCGGTCAGGGACGGGCGCGCCGGCCGCGAGCCGTACAGGGCGGCGCCGCGCGCGAGGGGCTCTCGTCGGGCCGGCCGCGCCAGCAGGCGTGCCCGAGGATCGCCTCGCTGCCCGGGTCGCGGACAGGATGGCGCCGATCGCGATCCTCCTCGGTGACCAGGTCCTCGCCGGCGCCGCGCTCGCGCAGGAGGACGACGGGACAAGAGTCGTGATCGCATCTGACGTAGGCAGGTCCATGTTCATCGGTGTAGGCGCTCTCCGCGACGGAGCATGTCCAGGTAGGTGGCGATGCGGCGTTGGCGTGTCTCCGGGCGCTTGGCGTCGTTGATGCGCCAGATGATCGAGTAGCGGTTGCGGGCGTCGAGCTCGGCGAATGCCGCGGCTGCCGCGGTGTCGTGGTCGAGCTCGCGTTGCAGATCCTCGGGGATCGATGCCGCCCGTTGCCCTTTGTAGGCGGCGTCCCAGCGTCCGTCGGCCTTGGCGCGTTCGATCTCGACCAGGCCGGCTGGTCGCATCCGTCCGGCCGCGATGAGCTCCGTGGCCTTGTCGCGGTTGATCTCGGACCAGCGGCTTCGCGCAGATCGCGGCGTGAAGCGCTGAAGCCAATGCTGGTCGTCGTGGCGTGCCTTCTGTCCGTCGATCCACCCGAAGCAGAGTGCGACCTCGATGGCCTCGGCGTAGGTGATCGACGGGACGGCCGAGCCGCTCTTGGCGATCATCAGCCAGATTCCCGGATTCAGCTTGTGATGCATGTCCAGCCACGCCTCGAAGTCGGCGTGGGTGGCGAACCGGACGAGCTCGCCGAGGATTGCGGGCGGCCTGATCGGCTCGGTCACGACGCGGCAACCATTTCACCGTCGCCGGGCGAATGGGACCCGAACGCGAGCACCTCCAATCCATGGGGGCCTGCCTTGAGCTCTCGCGCGGGCGTGGGGGCGATGCGCGCCGTGACCAGCGGCGCCAGGTGCATGGACCGCTCGTCGACGATGATGCGCCCGCTCCCGTTGGGCGTCACGTAGATCTCCTCGGCGACCCGAGTGGGGATGGCCCGGCCTCCGGCGATCGCGCCCTTGGAGTCCCGGACGACGCGGGCGCCACCGAGTGGTTCGCAATCGACGATGTCTGGCGCCCGGCTGAGCGGCGCCATGACCCGCTCGGCGTGCTCCCTGACGTCCGGCTACGGCGAGTCAGTTGCAGCGACGCCGCCGAGGCGCTTGGCGTGGGCGCCGAGGCGGATCGAGTCGAGGAGATCGGGCTCCCGTCAGCAGCGGGATGGCGCGGAGCAACTGAACGCCGCGGGCGTCGGTGTGGCACGTATTTCAGACTTAGGCCTGAAACTACGAGCAGGCTATTCTACCGTCATGAGGGCTCTGCTCCAGCGTCTGTCCGGGCTGGACGACGTGGCCGAGAGTGCTGTTCAGATCATCGAGCTGTTCGACAAGCTCGCGCAGGAGCAGTTCGGACTCGAGGGTCTCGTGCGGTCGGCAGCGCTGTTCAGCGAATGCGCCGTCGGCGTAGCAGGCGCCGACGGGACCGTGATCGTGCGTGTCGCCAGCGATGGCCGCGCGCTCGAGCCGCTGCAACCGCGGTCGGCCACCGCGCACACCGTCAACGGCGGCGGCGAGGTCTGGCTCGAGCGCGAGGGCCCCGCGCACGCGCTCGACGCGCTCGTGCTCGAACGCTTCGCGGCCGCGGTCGCGGTCACCCGTAAACGCAAGCGCCCCGCACGCCACAGCAGTGCCGACCGGGTGGAGCTGCTGATCCAGCGCACGGCCTCCGAGGACGACCGTCTGCTCGCGATCGAGCGCTTCGGACTGGTGCCGGCGAGCCCCATCCGGCTGTTGGCGGTGGGGCCGGCCGATC
>DASZVK010000103.1:0-5139 GCA_035547175.1 Solirubrobacteraceae bacterium | reverse complement strand
CCGACTTCGAGCGGATGGCCGCGCGCTGCGCCGCCGTCGCCGAGCTGCTCACCGCCGCCGACGGCGCACGCGTCACGTGCCCGCTCGGCACCGACTTCACGTTCGATCTCGGCGGTCGCGCCGGCATCGCCGACGACGGCGACCTGACGGCCAAGGGCGCGTTCGGCAACCTGCCCTGCGGCGAGGGCTTCATCGCGCCGCTGGGCGGCGAGGGCACGCTCGTCGCCAGCAGCCTCGCGCTGATCGGCCTCGTCGACGAGCCGGTGCGGATCACCGTCGAGGGCGGCAACCTGACCGACGCCGGCGGCGAGGCGGGCGCGCGGCTCGTCGAGATGCTCACCGCGCACGGCGACGCCGGGCGCAACCTCGCCGAGCTGGGCATCGGCACCAACGACCAGGCGACGCTGACCGGCAACGTGCTCGAGGACGAGAAGCTGCTCGGCACCGTCCACGTCGCCTTCGGCGCGAGCGCCGCGATCGGCGGCACGGTCGCCGTGCCCGTGCACCTCGACGTCGTCGTGCTCGAGCCGACGCTGACCGTCGGCGACACCGTCGTCGTCGACGCCGGCCGCTACGCGCTCTGACCGCCGTGGCCGAGGCGCCCAGGCTTTACGCGGTCCCCAACGTCTCCGAGGGCGCCGACGCCGCCGCGATCGCCGCGATCGGCGAGGCGTTCTCCTCGCCCGACGGCGTCGAGCTGCTCGACGTCCACTCCGACGCCGACCACAACCGCAGCGTCTACTGGCTGGCGGGCGGCCCCGGCCGGCTCGCCGAGGCGCTCGCCGCGGGCGCGAAGGCATCGGCCGAGCGCATCGACCTGCGCCGCAACCGCGGCGTCCACCCGCACGTCGGCGCGCTCGACGTCGCGCCGGTCGTGTTCCTCGACGACGAGCGTCGCGGCGCCGCCTGCGCCGAGGCGCTGCTCGCCGGGGCGCGGATCGCCGAGGTCGCCGGGCTCCCCGTGTACCTCTACGGGATCCTCGCCGACGGGCGCACCCGCGCCGAGCTGCGCAAGGGCGGGCTGTCGGGGCTGCGCGAGCGCGGCACGGTCCCCGACTTCGGCGCCCAGCACCCGCTCGGCGATCGCAGCGGCGCCGTGCTCGTCGCCGCGCGGGCGCCGCTGATCGCCTTCAACCTCGAGATCGAGGGCGACCTCGAGACGGCCAAGGCGATCGCCGCGACGATCCGCCGCGAGCTGACCGGCGTGCGCGCGCTGGGCCTGTGGCTCGACTCGGCGGGCGTGGCGCAGGTCTCGACGAACGTCGAGGACCACGTCGCCACGCCGCTGCCGAAGCTGCTCGAGGCGGTGCGCGCGCAGGCGCCCGTCACCGAGGCCGAGCTGGTCGGCCTGGCGCCGCCGCACGCCTTCGACGGCTGGCCCGACGACGTCCCCGTCCGCAACCGCCGCGAGCTCGACGACGACGCGTAGAGTGGACTGCCGATGGCCCAGACGAGGAAGCACCGCCGCCGCACCAAGCACCGCGGCAACGCGGTCGGGATGATCGAGTCGCGCGGGCGCACGGGGCGCAAGCCGACCGGCACCGAGCGCGGCTCCGCGCCGGCCAAGGAGACCGCCGCGCAGCGCCGCGAGCGCCGCGCCAACCAGCCGCCGACCTGGAACGCCGCGCTCAGCCGCGCCGCGATCTCGGCGGTGCTGTTCGTCGCGCTCGTGATCCTGTTCTTCCACCAGGCGGTGACGACGTCGATCCTGCTCGGCGTCGTCGTGATGCTCGTCTACGTGCCGCTCGGCTACTACACGGACCGGTTCGCCTACCGGCGCCGGATGGCGCGCAGGGCCGCCGGCAAGGGCTGACGGCGGGTGGACGTCCGCGTCCTCACCGTCGGCCCGGTGCAGGAGAACTGCTACGTCGTGCGCCGGGACGGCGCCGATCGCGCGCTCGTCGTCGATCCCGGCGACGAGGCCGATCGCATCCTCGGCCTGGTCGACTCGCTCGGCGCGACCGTCGAGGCGATCCTGCTCACGCACACGCACTTCGACCACGTCGGCGCCGTCGCGCCGGTCGCGCGCGCGACCGGGGCGCCCGTGCACTGCCCGGCGCTCGAGGTCGAGGTCCTGCGCAACGTCATGGACCACGTGCCCTTCGAGGGCTTCGGCCCGTTCGAGTCCTGGGACCCCGAGGAGACGGTCGCCGGCGGCGAGCGGCTCGAGCTGGCCGGCTTGCAGATCGACGTGCTCTTCACGCCCGGCCACAGCCCCGGTCACGTCGCCTACGCGATCGCCGACGAGGAGCCGCCGGCGCTGCTCTCGGGCGACGTCCTGTTCCGCGGCTCGATCGGCCGCACCGACCTGCCGGGCGGCGACCACGCGACGCTGCTGGCCTCGATCCGCTCGCTGCTGGACGGCCACCCGGACGAGACCGTCGTCCATCCGGGCCACATGGGCTCGACGACGCTCGGCCGCGAGCGCGCCTCCAACCCGTTCCTCGCCGAGCTGCCCACCAGGTGAGCGAGCGCATCGAAGCGCCGCGCGGCACGCAGGACGTGCTGGGCGAGCTGGCCGCGGGCCTCCACGGCGTCGAGCAGGCGGCGCGGCGGATCCTCGAGCCCGCCGGCTACCGGCGGATCGAGACGCCGACGTTCGAGGACACGGCGCTGTTCGCGCGCGGCGTCGGCGAGTCGACCGACATCGTCCAGAAGGAGATGTACACGTTCGACGACGGCGGCGGGCGCTCGATCACGCTGCGCCCCGAGGGCACCGCGCCCGTCTGCCGCGCCTACCTCGAGCACGGCATGCAGAAGCAGCCCCAGCCGGTGCGGCTCTGGTACCTGTCGAGCTTCTACCGCTACGAGCGCCCGCAGGCCGGCCGCTACCGCCAGTTCTGGCAGATCGGCATCGAGGCGATCGGCTCGGCCGAGCCCGAGGTCGACGCCGAGGCGATCGTGCTGCTGCGGACGCTGCTCGACGAGCTCGGCGCGCGCGGGCTGCGGCTGCGCATCTCCAGCCTCGGCACGCCGCAGGCGCGCGCCGCCTACCGCGAGGAGCTCCAGGCCCACCTGCGCGCCCACGCCGCCCGGCTCAGCGACGAGGTCCGCGCGCGGATCGACTCCAACCCGCTGCGCGCGTTCGACTCCGACCATCCGGGCACGCGCGAGGTGATGGCGGGCGCGCCGCTGCTGCTCGACCGCCTCGACGGCGAGGACCGCGAGCACTTCGCGGCCGTCCGCGCGCTGCTCGACGCGGCCGACGTCGCCTACGACGTCGACCCGACGCTCGTGCGCGGGCTGGACTACTACACGCGCACGGTCTTCGAGTACGCCTCCGACGCGCTCGGCGCGCAGAGCGGCGTCGGCGGCGGCGGGCGCTACGACGGGCTGATCGAGCTGCTCGGCGGACCCGCCACGCCCGGCGTCGGCTGGGCGAGCGGCGTCGAGCGCATCCTGCTCGCCTCGGGCGGCGGCCACGACGCGCCGCCGGCGGTCGACTTGTTCGTCGCCTTCGAGCCGGCGCGGCGCCGCGACGCCTTCGCGCTCGTCGCGCACGCGCGCCAGGCCGGGCGCGCCGCGCAGATGGAGCTCGCCGGGCGCTCGCTCAAGGGCCAGCTCAAGCAGGCGTCGCGCACCGGGGCGCGGTTCGTCGCCGTGCTGCGCGAGGATGCCAGCGTGCTGCAGGACACCGAGACGCGCGAGGAGGTCCCCGTCTCGGGCGACGGCGACGCGATCGTCGCCGCCGTGCTGCGCAACCTCGGCACGGGATCGCTGTGAGGCCGCCGCGGGCCAACGACTACCGCGACGCGTGGTGCGGCGACCTGCGCGCCGAGCGCGTCGGCGACGACGTGCGGCTGGCCGGCTGGGTGCACCGCCGCCGCGACCACGGCGGGCTGATCTTCGTCGACCTGCGCGACCGCTCGGGGATCGTCCAGGTCGTCGTGCACCCGGGCGACGAGGGCTTCGAGATCGCCGAGCGCCTGCGTCCCGAGCACGTCGTCAGCGTCGCCGGCGGCGTGATCGCGCGCGACGCCGAGAACGTCAACCCGAGCCTGGCGACCGGCGAGGTGGAGGTGCAGGCGCGCTCGATCGAGCACCTCGCCACGGCGGAGACGCCGCCCTTCCCGCTCGACGACGACGCCGTCGAGGTCGACGAGGTGCTGCGGCTCAAGCACCGCCCGCTCGACCTGCGCCGCGAGGCGATGCGCGACACGATCGTCCTGCGCCACCGCGTCGTCAAGGCGATCCGCGACACGCTCGACGCGCTCGACTTCCTCGACGTCGAGACGCCGATCCTGACGCGCTCGACGCCCGAGGGCGCGCGCGACTTCCTCGTGCCCAGCCGCCTGCAGCCGGGCAACTGGTACGCGCTGCCGCAGTCGCCGCAGCTCTTCAAGCAGCTGCTGATGATCGGCGGGCTGGAGCGCTACTACCAGATCGCCCGCTGCTTTCGCGACGAGGACCTGCGCGGCTTTCGCCAGCCCGAGTTCACGCAGCTCGACCTGGAGATGGCGTTCGTCGCCGAGGAGGACGTGATCGCGGTGATGGAGACGGTGATGAGCGCCGTCTTCGACGCCGCCGACTTCCACGTGCCGTCGGCGCCGTGGCCGCGGCTCGGCTACGACGAGGCGATGCTGCGCTACGGCACCGACAAGCCCGACACGCGCTACGGGCTCGAGCTGCACGACGTCGGGCCGCTGCTGGCCGGCAGCGAGTTCAAGGTCTTCGAGGGAGTGCTGTCGGCGGGCGGCGTGATCCGCGCGCTCAACGCCGGCCCGCGCGAGATGAGCCGCTCCGAGCTCGACGGCCTCAACGAGGTCGTCCAGCGCCACGGGGCTCGGGCGGTCGCGCCGATCTACGCCGGCGACGGCGCCTGGACCGGCAACCTGGCGAAGTTCTTCGCCGCCGAGCAGATCGCCGCCGTCAACGCCGAGCTGCGCGCGTCGGACGGCGACCTGCTGCTGTTCGTCGCCGACACGCCGGCGGTCGCGCCGGTCGCGCTCGGCGCGCTGCGCGTCGAGCTGGCCGAGCGCTTCGGCCTCGTGCCCGAGGGCAGCCACGCGCTGGCGTGGATCGTCGACTTCCCGATGTTCGAGCCGCTCGAGGACGGCTCGTGGGGCGCCCTGCATCACCCGTTCACGGCGCTGTCGGGCGACTTCGCCGACCCGGGCTCGATGCGCTCGCGCGCCTACG
>DASZVK010000102.1:0-2877 GCA_035547175.1 Solirubrobacteraceae bacterium | reverse complement strand
GGCCGCGCCGTCGCCGGCGGCGCCGTCGCCGCCCGCGCCGCGCACGGCCTCGAGGCTCTCCTTGAGCGCCGCCATCAGGTCCGGCACCGCCGGGCGCTCGGGCGCCTGCGGCGCCGCCGCGACCTGCTCGCCGGCCGCCTTGCGCTCGATCAGCTCGAGCACGCGCTCGCGGTAGGTGTCGCGGTACTTGGCGGGCTCGAACGGCGCGGCCAGCGACTCGATCAGCTGCTTGGCGATCTCCAGCTCGCGCTGCGCGACGTCGACCTCGTCGGGCAGGTCGTCGAGCGTCGCCGGGTCGACGACCTCGTCGGCGAACACCATCGTCGCCATGCCGAGCGCGCCGTCGTCGAGCGGGCGCAGCGCGACGAGCTGCTCCTTGGAGCGCAGCACCACGGTCGCGATCCCGACCTTGCCGGTCTCGCGCATCGCCTCGACCAGCAGGCGGTAGGGCTTGGCGCCGCCGGCGGCGGGCGCGAGGTAGTACGGGTGGTCGTAGAAGACCGGGTCGATCTCGGCGAGGTCGACGAAGTCCTGGATCTCGATCGTGTGCGTGGCGACCGGGTCGAGCGCCTCGAGCTCGTCGGGCTCGACGACGACGTAGCGGTCCGGCGCCAGCTCGTAGCCCTTGACGACGTCCTCGTAGGGCACCTCCTCGCCGGTCGACGAGTCGACGCGGCGCATCGAGATGCGCGCGCCCGTGGCGCGGTTGAGCTGGTTGAACCGCACGGTCCTGCTGCTGACGGCGCTGTAGAGCTTCACCGGGACGCTGACCAGCCCGAAGCTGATCGCCCCCGTCCAGATCGCGCGGGGCATGCGGCGATTATCCCCGCTGCGCGCCGCTTCGACGCGGGGCGCAGCGGGAATTGCGGATCGACCTAGGCGTGCTGGCGCGCGTGGGCGCCCTCGCCGATCTCCTCGACCATCTTCGCGTTGAAGGCGGGGATGTCGTCGGGCCGCCGGGAGGTGACCAGGCCCTGGTCGACGACGACCTGCTCGTCGACCCACTCGCCGCCGGCGTTGCGGATGTCGGTGCGCAGCGACGGCCACGACGTCAGGCGCCGGCCGTCGACGACGCCGGCCTCGACCAGCGTCCACGGTGCGTGGCAGATCGCGGCGACCGGCTTGTGCTGCTCGAAGAACGCGCGCGTGAAGCTCACGGCACCGGGGTCCTGGCGCAGCGCGTCGGGGTTGGCGACGCCGCCGGGGAGCAGCAGCGCGTCGTAGTCGGACGCGTGCGCGTCGGCGAGCACGCGGTCGACGGCGAAGCGCTCGCCCCGGTCGAGGTGCTCGAACGCCTGCACCTCGCCGTCGCGCGTCGAGATCAGCTCGGTCAGCGCGCCCGCCTCCTCGAGCGCCTTGCGCGGCTCGGTCAGCTCGACCTGCTCGACGCCCTCGGGGGCGACGAGGATCGCGACCCTCTTCCCGTCGAGCTTGCCCATGTCGGGTCCCTCCTTCGCTTCGATGGCCGTGTCCCTCGCGGGCTACCCCGCGACCGGCCGGGCGCAATCGGTCGGCGCGATCGGCCCGGTGCCGCGCCGCGCCTGGCATCCTCGTCGCGCATGAGCACGGCGCTGAGCGCGCTGCGGGCGTTCCGGCGGCACGGGATGACCGACCACGCCGCGGCGCTCACCTACTACCTGACGATGTCCCTGTTCCCGGGCATGCTCGTCGGCGTCTCCCTGTTCGGGCTGTTCGCCGCCCCGGATACGGTGCTGGACGCGACGTCGTACCTGCGCCGCGCGGGCGCGCCGCCGTCGGTCGTCGACGCCGTCCACGACGCGCTCGCCGACCTCGTCCGCTCGTCGAGCGGCAAGGCCGGGGTGGCGCTCGTGATCGGCCTGCTGCTCGGGCTCAACAGCGCCTCGGGGGCGTTCGCGGCGGCCGGGCGCGCGCTCAACGCGGTCGCCGAGGTCCGCGAGGACCGCGCCTTCCTGCGGCGCAAGGTCGCCGACGTCGGCGTCACGCTCGTCGTCGTCCTGCTCGGCCTCGTCGGGCTCGGCGGCGTGCTGCTCGGCGGACAGGTCACGCACGACCTGCTGGGGGCGATCGGGCTCGGCGGCGCGGCGGGCGCGTTCTCGGTCGTGCGCTTCCCGATCGCGGTCCTCGCGATGCTGCTGGCCTACGGCGCCGTCTACCGCTACGCGCCCGACTGCGAGGAGCGGCCCGGCTGGATCTCGTCCGGCGCGGTCGCGGCGGTCGTCCTCTGGCTGGCGACGTCGCTGGGCTTCTTCGCCTACGTCTCGCACTTCGGCAGCTACGGGGCGACGTACGGCACGTTCGCCGGCGCGATCGTGATGCTGCTGTGGCTCTACCTGGCGAGCCTCGCCTTCCTGCTCGGCGGCGAGCTCAACGCGGCGCGCCGGCGTCCGCCAGCGGGCGCAGCACCCGCTCCTCCGGCCACGAGCACAGCCCCCCGCGCCCCGGACAGGTAGCGCACAGCTCGCGGTGCGGCGTCTCGGCCACCGGGAAGCGGCGCTCGACGAGGCCCGCCGCCCGCGCGGCGACCTGCGCCTCGAGCGCGCCGGCGTCGGCTCGGTCGTAGCGGGCGACGGCGGGCTCGGCCGGGCGCTCGAGGAACAGGTGGACGACCTCGACGCGCGGGGCGCCGGAGCGCAGCGCGGCCAGCGCGTAGATCGTGCGCTGGATCGCGTAGCCGGAGGCGACGACGGCCTCGGGGTCGGCGTCGCCGATGTGGTCGGTCTTGTAGTCGACGACGAGCGCGCCGCCGTCGTCCTCGATCGCCAGCAGGTCGACGATGCCGTTGACGAGCGGCGCGCCGGGGCCGGGCAGCGCCAGCGCGAACGGCTGCTCGCGGTGGACCGAGCGCGCGGCGCGCACGCGCGCCATCGTCGCGCCGGCGAGCGCCGCGTCGACGAG
>DASZVK010000101.1:0-5630 GCA_035547175.1 Solirubrobacteraceae bacterium | reverse complement strand
CGCTCGGGCGGCGGGTCCGCCACGTGCGCGGCGAGGACGCGCGCGTCGAGCGGGCGGTCGCGGCGCTCGACGCGGGCGTCATGGCGTCGCTCGGCGCGCTGCTCGACGCCTCGCACGCGAGCCTGCGCGACCTCTACGACGCCTCGACGCCGGCGGTCGAGCGCACGGTCGCGGCGCTGCGCGAAGCCGGCGCGACGGGCGCCCGCATGGTCGGCGGCGGCTTCGGCGGACAGGTGCTCGCGCTGCTGGCGCCGGGCGTCGCCGTCCCGGCGGGCGCGCTCGAGGTCGCGCCGAGCGCGGGCGCGCGGCTGCTGCGCCGCTGAGCGGAGAGCGGCGGGCCGGTCTAGCTCTAGGCGGCCAGCGCGTCGGCCGGGCGCGGCACGATCGGCCAGGCGGGCTCGCAGCGCTGCGGGCGCCCCTCGGAGCGCAGCCACTGCTCCAGCGAGGCGGCCTGCTCGGCGGCCCACGCGACCTGGCGCTCGTGCAGCTCGGGCAGCTCCATCGCCCCGAGCTCCGGGTAGACGCGCCCCATCCGCCAGGCGATGCGCGCGGCGGCGATCGCGTCCTCGCCGGCCGCGTGCGCCTCGTCGAGCGGGACGCGGTAGTGCTCGCAGACGGCGGCCAGCGTGCGCTTGCCCTTGCGGAAGCGGTCGACGTGCTTGTCGATCACGTAGGGATCGACGACGAGCAGATCGCCCGCGGCCGCGCCGACGCGATCGACCAGCGGGCGGACGCCGTGGCGCAGCGCCTCGCGGTCGAGCGTCGTCAGGTCGAAGCGCGCGTTGAACGCGACGACCGGCACGCCCCAGCGCGCCTGCTCGGCGAGCACCGTGACGATCTCCTCGATCGCCGCCGCGGCCGGCCTGCCCTCGGCGCGCGCGCGCTCGGTCGTGACGCCGTGCACGGCCGTCGCCTCGGCGGGGATCTCGACGCCGGGGTCGAGCAGCCAGGCGTGGTGCTCGGACGGCCGTCCGCCGCCGACGAGGCTGACCGCGGCCGTGACGATGCGGTCCCGCTCGGGGTCCACGCCGGTCGTCTCGACGTCGAAGGCCGCCAGTCGGCGCTCGTGCCAGCCTGCCATGGTGCGGCGACGCTACGGCCGGGGCCGGACGGCACCGCGGCGGCGTCAGCGCGGCAGCGACAGCCAGACGTCGGCGCCGCGCTCGCGGCGGTTGGCCGCGCCGGCCTCGCCGCCGTGCGCCTCGGCGATCGCGCGCACGATCGACAGGCCGAGCCCGGCCCCCGCGCCCGGCGCGGTCGAGCGCGCCGAGCGGTCGAACGCGTGCGGCAGGAACGACGGCTCGAACCCGCAGCCCTCATCGAGGACGTGCATCTCGACGCGGTCGCGCCGCGCCCGTGCGGCGACCGTGACCGGCCCGCCGCCGTGGCGCAGGGCGTTGGCGACCATGTTGGTCAGCGCCTGCTCGATGCGGCCCGGGTCGGCCGAGATGACGAGCCCGCTGCGGCCGTCGACGACGACCTCGCGGCCGCGGCTGCGCGCCGCCTGCTCGAAGCGGTCGGCGACGACCCGCATCGTCCCGTCGACGTCGAGCGCGAGCCGGTGGACCGGCAGCCGCCCGGAGCCCGCGCGCGCGACGACGAGCATGTCCTCGGCCAGCCGCGCGAGGCGATCGACCTCCTCGGTCGTCGAGCGCAGCGCGTCGGTGAGCTCCTCGCGGGTCGAGTCGCCCGACAGCGCCAGCTCCAGCTCCAGCTTGAGGATCGACAGCGGCGTGCGCAGCTCGTGGCCGGCGTTCTCGACGAACTGGCGCTCACGGTCGAGCGCGTCCTCGAGGCGGGCGAGCATCTCGTTGAGCGTCTCGCCGAGCCGCTGCAGCTCGTCGCGGGCGGCCGGCACGGGCAGCCGCTCGCCGCGCGCGCCGGAGATCGACGCGGCACGCGCCCGCATGCGCTCGACCGGCGCCAGCGCGCGGTCGGCGAGCACGTAGCCCGCCATGCAGGTGATCACGAGCAGGATCGGGCCGCCGATGAACATCAGCTCGCCGAGAGTCGTCAGCGCGCGGTCGTGCTGCTCCAGCGAGCCGGCGACGGCGAGCACCGCGCGCGGACGCACCTGGAGCGCGCGGCCGACGATGCGCAGGTCGTCGCGGCGGTCGACGAGCACCGGCCGGCGCAGCGCGGCGCGGACCTCCTCGGGGGTCAGCAGCGGGCCGTGGGCGTGGCCGAGCGTGGCGTCGACGACGCGCCCGCGCGCGTCGAGGATCTGCGCGTAGGCGCCGGCGCTGTCCGACGGCGACGGGTTGACGACGAGCCGGCTGAGGTCGTGGGCCTCGACGAGGCTGCTGAGGTCCGCGGCCCTGGTGCGCAGCGCGTGGTCGATCCCCTGGTCGAGCGAGTCGGCGAAGCGGTCGTGCAGCGCGACGCCCAGGCCGCCGAACAGGACCGCCATCAGAGCGGCGAAGGGCAGCGTCAGCCTGACGCGGATCGGCAGCCGCGAGAGCCAGCTCGCGCACCCGCGGACGAGCCGCCGCCAGCGGCGGCGAAGGACGGCCGGCAGCGCCACTAGCCGTCGTCGGCGCGCAGCCGGTAGCCGGCGCCGCGGATCGTCTCGATCGCGTCGCGGCCGAGCTTCTCGCGCAGGTAGCGGACGTAGACGTCGATCACGTTCGAGCGGCTCTCGTAGGCGCCGTCCCAGGCGTGCTCGAGCAGCTCGAAGCGGCTGAGCACCCTGCCGGGGCGGCGCATGAACGTCTCCAGCAGCGCGAACTCGCGCGTCGTCAGCGCCAGCTCGCGGTCGCCGCGCCAGGCCATGCGGCTGGCGGGGTCGAGCCGGAGCTCGCCGACGCGCAGCACGCTCGGCCGCGGCGGCGCGCCGCGCCGCGTCAGCGCCCTGATGCGGGCGAGCACCTCCTCGAGGCGGAACGGCTTGACGAGGTAGTCGTCGGCGCCGCCGTCGAGGCCGCGGATGCGGTCCTCGACGCCGTCGCGCGCGGTCAGGATCAGCAGCGGCGACCAGACCTCGGCCTCGCGCAGCCGGCGGCAGACCTCGAAGCCGTCGATCCCCGGCAGCATGACGTCGAGCAGGATCGCGTCGTACTCGGTCGCCGTCGCGCGCACGAGCGCCTCCTCGCCGTCGGCCGCGACGTCGACGCCCATCCCCGCGCGACGGATCCCCCGCTGCAGCAGCGACGCGAGCTTGGACTCGTCCTCTACGACCAGGACCCGCATGACCTCCCGACAGTGTGACGCGCGGCTCAGCCCTGGGCGAACGCCCGCACGGCCTGGCGGAGCGAGCGCGTCGACGCCATGACGGCGGTCGGCTCGTAGCCGCAGTGGGCCATGCAGTTGTCGCAGCGCGGGTCGTTGCCGCGACCGTACGCGTCCCAGTCGGTGGTGTCCAGCAGCTCCTGGTAGGTCTTCGCGTAGCCGTCGGCCATCAGGTAGCACGGGCGCTGCCAGCCGAACAGCGAGTAGCTGGGGATGCCCCACGGCGTGCAGCGCAGGTCGACCTTGCCCTCGAGGAAGTCGAGGAACATCGGCGAGTGGTTGAGCCGCCAGCGCTTGCGCCGGCCGTCGGCGAACGCCTCGCGGAACAGCTCGCGCGTCTGGCGCACGCCGAGGAAGTGCTCCTGGTCGGGGGCCTTCTCGTAGGCGTAGGCCGGCGAGAGCATCATCTGGTCGACCTCGAGCTCGTCGTTGAGGAAGTCGAGCACCGCCCGGATGGCGTCGGGCGTGTCGTTGCTGAAGAACGTCGAGTTGGTCGTCACGCGGAACCCGCGCGCCTTCGCGGCGCGGATCGCGGAGACGGCCTTGTCGAAGACGCCCGCGCGCGCGACCGACTCGTCGTGGCGCTCGCGCAGCCCGTCGATGTGCACCGCCCAGGCGAAGTACGGCGACGGCTCGAACTGGTCGAGCTTGCGCTCCATCAGCAGCGCGTTGGTGCACAGGTAGACGAACTTCCTGCGCTTGACGAGCTGACGGACGATCTCGTCGATCTCGGGGTGGATCAGCGGCTCGCCGCCGGCGATCGAGACCATCGGCGCGCCGCACTCCTCGACCGCGCCGATCGCCTGCTCGACCGGCATGCGCTGGCGCAGCAGGTGGTCGGGATGCTGGATCTTCCCGCAGCCCTCGCACTTGAGGTTGCACTGGAAGAGCGGCTCGAGCTCGAGCAGCACCGGGAACTTGTCGTTGCGCCGCAGGCGCTGGCGCATCAGGTAGGCGCCCATGTGCAGGGACTGCCTCAGCGGGACGGGCACGGCATCACTTCCTTCGTGTGACTTCCGGGGGGAGCTTGAAGCGGACGGCCTCGTCGGCGACCGAGCGCTCCTGCACGGTCACGCTGCCGACGCCGCGCAGCGCGTCGACCAGCCGCAAGACGAGCTCGTCGGGCGCCGAGGCGCCGGCGGTGACGCCCACGCGGCGCGCGCCGACCAGCGCCGAGGGCGGGACGTCGGCGGCGTCGTCGACGAGCAGTGCGCGGGCGCCCACGCGCCGCGCGACCTCGACGAGCCGCTGCGAGTTGGAGGAGTTGCGCGAGCCGACGACGAGCACGAGGTCGCAGTCGGCGGCGACGGCGCGGACGGCGTCCTGGCGGTTCTGGGTCGCGTAGCAGATGTCGCTCGTCGCCGGGCCGGCGAGCGCCGGGAAGCGCGCCCGCAGGGCGTCGACGACGCCGGCCGTCTCGTCGACGGCGAGCGTCGTCTGCGTCAGGTACGCCACGTTCTCGGGGTCGCGGACCTCGAGCGCCTCGACCTCGGAGGCGTCGGCGACGACGCGGATGCGCTCGGGCGCCTCGCCCTGGGTGCCCTCGACCTCCTCGTGGCCGACGTGCCCGACGAGGACGATGTCGCGGCCCTCGGCGGCGAAGCGGCGCGCCTCGGCGTGGACCTTGGAGACCAGCGGGCAGGTGGCGTCGATCACGTCGAGGCCGCGCTGCGCGGCGTGCGCGCGCACCGCCGGCGAGACGCCGTGCGCGGAGAAGACGATCGTCGCGCCCGCCGGCACCTCGTCGACCTCGTCGACGAACACCGCCCCGCGCTGCTCCAGCGCGGCGACGACGTGGGCGTTGTGGACGATCTGCTTGCGCACGTAGACGGGCGGCTCGTGCAGCTCGAGCGCGCGCTCGACGATCTGCACCGCGCGGTCGACGCCCGCGCACGACGCGCGCGGCGAGGCGAGCAGGACCTCGCGCGACCCGAGCGCCGCCGCCCACTCCTCGACCATCTCGCAGGCGCGGCGCAGCGTGCGGTAGGCGTGGGCCGTCGCCGAGAGCGTCCGCAGCGGACGGTGCAGCTCGGCGCGGTGGGTGTCGAGCACGACGCGCAGCGCGACCAGCGGGCTCTCCTGGGCGACCGGCGCCAGCCACGCGGACTCCATGTCGACGGCCAGCGCCCCGGTGCGCGCCAGCGCGCGCCGGCGCTCGCGCAGCACGAGCCGCTGGCTCGACGCGATCGGGCCGATGCGCACCCGCAGGCCACCGCGCCGCAGGGTCCCGGCGAGGATCGACGGGTCCGGGCAGGTCGTCGTCCCCGTCGGCCCGCGAACCTCGCTGGCGAGGACGACGTCGCCGGGCTCGAGCTCGGGGTCCAGGGCGCCGCAGAAGCCGGCGATCAGCACCGCCCGGCCGGCCGCCTCCTCGCGGATCAGGCTGCCGCTGCGCGCGGCCC
>DASZVK010000100.1:0-3133 GCA_035547175.1 Solirubrobacteraceae bacterium | reverse complement strand
CGCCGCCACCGGCCGCGGCGGCCCCGCCCGCGCCCGAGCCCAGGTGGGCGAGCACCAGCTTCTTGAGCAGCAGCAGCGGGCCGACCGGGAACAGCGCGGCGAGCGCCTTGTTCGTCGAGCGCAGCTGCTTGCGGAAGCCGGCGCAGGTCTCGCAGTCGCGGACGTGGCGGCGGGCCGGCGGGCTGAGGCGCGGCCTGATCCCCTCGGCGACCTCGCCGAGCTCCTCGCGCACGTCCTCGCAGCGCAGCGCCCGCGCCTCGGCGGCCTCGGCGAGCGACACGCGGGCGCGCACGAGCAGCGACTTGATCGACGGGATCGTCGTGTCCATGACCTCGGCGATCTGCTCGTAGCTGAGCGCGTCGATCTCGCGCAGGAGCAGGGCGGTGCGCTGCGTCTCGGGCAGCGTCCCGACGTCCTCCATGAGCTGGCGGAACTCCTCGCGCTTGTGGACCTTCTCGTCGGTCGTCGTGCCGTGCTCGGCGACGTGGACGTCCATCGAGTCGACGCCGATCGGCTGCGTGCGGCGCAGGTGGTTGAGCGAGCGGTTGCGCGCGATGCGGTACAGCCAGGGCCGCACGTTGATCGGCCGCTCGTCGGCGACCATCGCGTTGAAGGCGGCGGCGAAGACCTCCTGCAGGACGTCCTCGGCGTCCTCGCGCGAGCCGACCATGTGGCGGCAGAAGGCGAGCAGGCGGGCCTGGTAGCGGGAGACGAGCACCTCGAACGCGGCCGGGTTGCCGCGACGGGTCAGCGCGACGAGCCGTTCGTCGCCGGCGATCCGCAGAAGGGGGGTCGAGCCGCGAGGCGGCGCCGACCCTGCGTGCTCGAGAACGGAGGCTTCCACGATCTCTTCCCTCGAGCGCAAACCGCCCGGGACGGGCGAAGTTGCGCGCTTGCCAGGCTACCGCCGCTCCCGCGGGGGCCCGGCGGGCGGCCTCACGAAGTCCTCATGCCCGGGGTGGGATTCGAACCCACACGCTCACGAAGGAGCAGCGCCTTTTAAGGGCGCGGCCTCGACCAGTTGGGCTACCCGGGCCCGAGCCCGGCGGCCCGGGCTCCGGCCCGCATCGTACGGGCCGGAGCCGTGGACCCCTCCTCCCCCGCGGGCTCAGCGCGAGAACGACTTCGCCTGCGCCTTGAACGAGGTGTACGCCGAGCGCGTGTGCTTGCCGTCGTAGCTCACCAGCCCGGCGTCGAAGCTGCCCGCCTTGCAGTCGCTCAGCGCGGTGCCGAAGAAGGCGTAGTTGTAGATCCGCTTGACGTCGGAGTGGAACTTCTTGGCCAGCGAGAACATGTACTTCGTCGCCTTGGCCTGGCGCGTCGTGTTGCAGGGGAAGCTCTTGCCGAACGACGCGACGCCACCCGTCTCGGTCAGCCAGAAGCTCGCCTTCTTGTCGTACTTGCGGACGGTCTTGAGGATCAGCGACGTGCCGGTCGAGCGGTAGCGGTTGGTGTCGGAGTAGTTGTGGATGCCGACGATGCCGACCTTCGACCAGTTCTTCTTGCCCAGCGCGGTGAAGAAGCGGTCGATGTAGTGGTTGACGCCCTCCTGGTCGAGGACGTCGAGCCCGACGATCGTGCAGCCCTTGCAGATCGAGCGCATCGTCAGGAAGAAGTTGACCGCCGCCTGCGGGTGGTTCCAGGTCTCCTCGGACTGGTGGTTCTCCTCGTTCCACACGCCCCACTCGGTGACGCCCAGCGGCTCGTAGCGCTTGATCAGCCTGCCGACCCAGGTCTTGTACTGGGCGGTCGACGGGAGCTTGCCGACCTTGTTGCGCAGGTCGTTGGTCGAGATGTGCATGAGCACCTCGGCCCCGGCGTCGTTGGCCGCCTTGACGTAGGCGTCGGCGAGCGACAGCTGGTAGGGGTGCTTGGCGGCGTCCCAGGGGATGAAGTACCGGACCTTCTTGACCTTCAGCGACTTGAAGTAGCGGTTGGTGAAGATCTCCGGGTGCTGGTCGCCGATGCCGACGATCGTCGAGTAGGTCGCGGCCCGGGCCGTGCCGCCGATGGCGAGCGCGCACGTCAGGGCGAGGATGGTGAGAGCTGAGATTCGGCGCATGTGACCTCGCAACACGGCTTCCACCGCAGAAGTTGCCGAGCGGCGTGGCGCGTTGGCGCGTCGGCACGGGCGCGGCGGCTAGCGCTTCGACAGCGTCGCCGGGCGGCGCCCGACGGTCACCGTGACGCGCCGCGGGCCGACCTGGTCGACGACGTCGAGCGCCACCCTGCGGCCGGGCTTCAGGCCCTTCGTCAGGCGCGCGAGGTCGGCCGCCGAGCGCACGCGGCGCCCCTGCGCGGCGACGACGACGTCGCCCTCGCGCAGGCCCGCCTTCGCCGCCGGCCCGTCGGCGTAGACGGTCTCGGCCAGCGCGCCGCGCACGTCGGTCGGCAGGCCGACCTGGGCCGCGTCGGCGTCGGAGGCGATCGTCGAGAACGCCGCGCCGAGCCACGCGCCCGCGTCCGTGCCGCCGCGCAGGCGCGCGATCACCGGTCGCGCCGCGTCGATCGCGATCGCGAAGCCGACGTTCTGGGCCGAGCCGTCGACGCCGATCGTCGTGATGCCGACGAGCCGCCCACGCGCGTCGACGAGCGCCCCGCCCGAGTTGCCGTGGTTGATCGCCGCGTCGGTCTGCACGAGGCCCTTCAGCCGCGGTCCCTGGTCGGACTTCACCGTCCGGTGCAGCGCCGAGACGATCCCCTGGGTCACGGACGCGCCGCCGCCGAGGTCGAGCGGGAAGCCGACGGCGAGCACGGCGTCGCCGAGGCGCAGGTCCTTCGAGCGGCCGAGCGGCAGCGCGGTCAGGTCGCGCACCGGGACCGAGACGACGGCGAGGTCGGCGCTCGCCGAGGCGCCGACGACCTGCCCGCGGACCGCTCGCCGGTGGCGCCCGTCGCCGAACGTGACCGTGACCGTGCGGGCGCCGTGGACGACGTGGTCGTTGGTGAGGATCACGCCGCCGCGGTCGATGACGACGCCCGACCCCTCGCTCGTCGAGCCGTCGTAGTCGTGCGCGCGCAGCTTGACGACCGCGGGGACGACCTTCGCGACGACGTCGGCGACGCCGCCGGTGGCGGCAGGCGCGGCGGCCGCGACCGTGCGCGTCACCGTCACCGTGCGCGCGGCCCCGCT
>DASZVK010000099.1:0-1510 GCA_035547175.1 Solirubrobacteraceae bacterium | reverse complement strand
CGCCCGGCGAGGCGCTGATGGTCGGCGACAGCGTCGACGCCGACGTCGAGGGCGCGCTGGCGGCGGGGCTGCGCGCGGCGCTCGTCGACCGGCACGGGGCCGCGGGGGCGCAGGCGCCGCCGGGCGTGCCCGTCGTCGCCTCGCTGGAGGCCCTGCCCGGCCTCGTACAGTCCCTCGCGTGACGGCGCGGGAGCGACCCTGGAGCGTCTGGCTGGCGATCCCGATCGCGCTGACCGCGCTGGTCGCCGGCGTGCTCGCCTTCGCGATCGCGGGCGCGATCCGCGACGCGCTCGTCACCCTGCCCCAGCACGCGCAGGGGCTGACCGGGGTCGCCGCCGACGGCACGCCGCCGGCCGAGACGATCACCTCGACGGTCGTCCAGGACGTCGTCCTCGCCGCCGGCGTGCTGGTCGCCGCCTGGATCGCGACCGGCCGCCGGCGGGCGCGCGGCGCGCTCGGCCTGGGCTCGGCGCGCGTCGGCTCGTCGGTCGCGTACGTGGTCGTCGGCTACGTGCTGTTCCTGGTGATCTCGGGCCTGTGGACGTCGCTGCTGGGCGTCACCGGCCGCGACAACGTCGCCGTCGAGCTCGGCTCGCGCGACTCCGCGGGCGCGCTGGTCGCGGCCGGCCTGCTGGTCGGCGCCGTCGCGCCCGTCGCCGAGGAGCTGTTCTTCCGCGGCTTCGTGTTCGGCGCGCTGCGGCGGCACGGCTTCTGGCCCGCGGCGGTGGTCAGCGGCCTGCTGTTCGGCGGCGCGCACGTGGCCTCGTCGCCGATCGGCTTCCTGCTGCCGCTGGCGGCGCTCGGCGTGATCCTGTGCGCGGTCTACGAGCGGACCGGCTCGCTGCTGCCGGGCATCGGCCTGCACTGCCTCAACAACTCGGTCGCGCTCGGGGCCGGCGACGGCCGCGAGTGGGTCGTGCCCGCCTGCCTGCTCGTCTCCGGCGTCGCGATCGCGCTGTTCGTGCGGGGCCTGCGGCGCGTGGTGCCCGCCGGATGATGCGCCGCGGTTGACCGCGGCGGCGTCTTCTACTGTTTGCCGCCTCATGCGCGCACCGACCGTCATCGCCGGGTCCGTCATCGCACTCGTCGGGCTCGGCCCGGCGGCCGCCGCGAGGGCGCAGGACGACGTCCCGACCCCGACGATCGCGCTCGGGCTCCAGCACGTCGCCGGCGTGAGCGACCCGATCACCGCGAAGGGCACGCGGATGGTCATCCGCGGCGTCGTGCGCCCGTACCGCCCGCACCAGCAGGTGACGGTCCGCGTCTACGACGGCGACGCGAAGATCTACGTCAAGGCGATGGCGGTGCGGCGGCCGAAGGGCCAGACGTACGGCGTCTTCAAGCTCGGCTACGTGCCGACGCGCGCGGGGAGGCTGCGCGTGCAGGCCTCCCACCGGGCGACCGACGTGCTCGGCACCGGCGTCGCGAACGCCAAGCACGTGACGGTCGTCACGCCGGCGGCGACCGCCGGCCAGCGCGGACCGGCCGTGCGCCTGCTGCAGCGGCTGCT
>DASZVK010000098.1:0-11403 GCA_035547175.1 Solirubrobacteraceae bacterium | reverse complement strand
TCGAACAGCGGGCCGGCCGGGCGGCGGACGTCCGCGCCGCTCGCGCGCAGCGTGAGGATGAACGCCGAGTAGGAGATCCCGGTCGCGACGCAGAACGCGACGCCGCGCGCGGGGTGGGCGCCGTAGGCGCCCGTCTCCAGCGCGCCGGAGATCAGCAGGATCCCGACCAGCGAGAGCGGCAGCGTGGCGAGGATCCGGCGCGAGGGCCGCTCGCGCAGAACCGCCCACGCCAGCAGCGGCACGATCGCCACCTGCAGGTTGGCGAGGACGGTGCTCAGGCCCGCGCCGACGTCCTCGATCCCGTGGTGCCAGGTGACCAGGTCGACGGCGAAGAAGACGCCCGCCGCCAGGCCGAGCAGCCGTGCGCGTCGCGGCCGCGGCCCGAGTCGGCGGTCCTCGCGCAGCGCCAGCACGGCCAGCGGCGGCAGCGCGTAGGCGCAGCGGTAGAGGGCCGCGGCCGACGGGCTGACGTCGGCCAGGCGCACGAGGATCGAGGACCAGGCGATCGTCAGCGCGCCCAGGGTCGCCATCGCCCTGGGCCGGGCGACGAGCGCGCCGAGCGCCCCCACCGCTAGGCCGGCAGGCCGTGCTCGAGCGCGCCCTTGACGGCGGCGTCGAGCGCGTTGAGCCGGTGCAGCGCGAGCGCCTCGGCCGAGCCGAAGCGCCGTCCCGGGGCCGCGTCCGCCCCGTGATGGCAGAGCACGCAGTGCGCCAGCGCGACGCGGCGCGCCTCGTCGAGGCCGGTCGCGCGCGCGTGCTCGTCGAGCATCCGCAGGCCCAGCTCGACGTGACCGAGCAGCCTGCCCTCCTCGGTCAGGCCGATCTCGGCGCCGTAGGTGAACTCGCGCAGCTTGCCGAGGTCGTGCACGATCGCCGCGGTCGTCAGCAGCGCGTGGTCGAGGCGCGGGTGCAGCGTGCACGCCTCCTGCGCAAGCGTCGCCACGGCGACGGTGTGCTCGAGCAGGCCGCCGAGGTAGGCGTGGTGGCCGTTGCGCGTGCACGGCGCCCGACGCAGCCGCGCGCGCAGCCGCGCGTCGCCCAGCAGCCGCGACAGCAGCGCGCCGAAGGCGGCGTCGCGCACCTCGCCGGCGATGTGCTCGAGGAAGCCGTCGAGCTCGTCGAGGTCGCGGTAGGCGACGGGCAGGAACGCGGCCGGGTCGGCCTCGCCGGGGTCGGCGCGCGCGATCTGGCGCACCTCGAGCTGGAGCTCGTCGCGGAATCGCTCGACGCGGCCGGCCACGCGCACCAGGTCGCCACGCTCGAAGCGGCCCGCGAGCACGTCGGCGTCGCGGAACGCGCGCCCCTGGATCGCGCCCGTGCTGTCGCGCAGCTCGAGCGCGAGGTAGGGCGAGCCGGAGCGCCCGACGAGGCGGTCCTTGCGCGTGCAGGCGAAGACGTCGGCGACCTCCTCGCCCGGCCTGAGCGTCGCGATGGGCATCCAGGGGCATCATGTACCGTGGTTCGGATGCAGCCGCTGATCTGGGAGCGCCGTACCGACGGCCTTCGTTCCCCGGCGCTGGTGTGCGCGTTCAAGGGCTGGAACGACGCGGGCGACGCGGCCAGCGCGGCGCTGCGGTTCGTCGGCGCGTCGCTCGACGCCGAGCGCTTCGCGCAGATCGACCCGGAGGAGTTCTTCGACTTCCAGGCGACGCGCCCGAAGGTGTCGCTCGCCGAGGGCGGTGGGCGCGAGATCGAGTGGCCGACGGTCGACTTCTACGAGGCGCGCGTGCCGCGGGCGCCGCGCGACCTCGTCCTCCTGGAGGGCCCCGAGCCGTCGATGCGCTGGCGCAGCTTCTGCCGTCAGGTGACCGACCTGGCCGAGGCGCTGGGCGTCGAGATGGTCGTCACGCTCGGCGCGCTGCTGGCCGACGTGCCGCACTCGCGCCCGGTGCAGATCAGCGGCTCGTCGGGCGACGACGCGACCGCCGACCGGCTCGGCCTCCAGCGCTCGGCCTACGAGGGCCCGACCGGGATCGTCGGCGTGCTCAACGCCGCCTGCCAGGACGCCGGCATCCCGTCGGCGAGCCTGTGGGCGGCCGTCCCGCACTACGTCGCGGCGGCGCCCAACCCGAAGGCGGCGCTCGCGCTCGTGCGCAAGCTGGAGATGCTCGTCGGCGTCACCGTCGACGCCGAGGAGCTCGAGACCGCCGCCGCCGACTACGAGCGCCAGGTCTCGCTCGCCGTCCAGAGCGACCCGGACGTGCAGGCGTTCGTCGAGCGCCTCGAGCAGGCCGCCGAGGACGAGGAGCCGTCGCTGGACCCGACCGAGCTGCCCTCCGGCGACGTCCTCGCTCGCGAGTTCCAGCGCTTCCTCAGGCAGCGCGGGCCCGAGGACCGCTAGGAGGCCCGGTCGCTCACCTCTCCGCCGCCGGACAGGCGATGCGGTAGTCGCAGATCGAGCAGGCCGCGTAGGACGGCGTCGGCTCGAAGCCCTGGCCGAGGATGCCCTCGCCGACCGTCATCACCGTCTCGGCGATCCAGTCGCGGTCGATCTCGTCGGTCGGGACCGGGACCTTCTCGTCGTCGAGCACGTAGTGGTAGGCCTGCCGCTCGGCGTCGAGCTGCCAGGCCTCGCGCGCGCCGACGGCGTAGAGCGAGAGCTGCACGTCGTCGCGCAGCTGCGAGGCCGACTTCGGGCGGCCGGTCTTGTAGTCGATCAGCTCGTAGCCGCCGTCGGGCAGGAGGTCGACACGGTCGACGCGGCCGCGCAGCGTGTGCGGGCCCATGCGGAAGGTGAAGCCCTTCTCGAACCAGACCGGCCGGGACTCGTCGTCCTGGAAGCGATGGCGGTAGCGGCGCAGCGCGCCGACGGCCTTGGCGTGGAGCTGGAGCTCCTCGTCGGACGAGCCGAAGCCGGCCCGCCGCCAGGCCGCGTCGAGCAGGCCGAGGATCTCCTCCTCGGACGCCGCGCGCCCGCCGTCGGGCTCGAGGCGGTGCCAGCGCTCGAGCACCTGGTGGACGACGATGCCGAAGCGCTGGTTGGTCGTCGGCTCGCTGGGGATGCGGAAGACGCGCGCGAACTTGTACTTCAGCGGGCAGGTCCGGTAGGTCTCGATGTCGGTCGCGCTGAGCACGAGCCCCGCGCCCTTCTTGGGCAGGAACGGCTCCAGCGACGGCTCCGCGCGCGCGGCCCGCGCCGCCGCCCGCACGCTGTCGGCGTGCTCGGCCTCCAGCAGCGCCTCGTCGAGCGACGAGGTCTGCAGGATCTCGCGCTGCACCGGCGTCACGGCCTGCGCCAGGCGCGCGTTGATCTCCGGCAGCGCGTCGGCGATCGACTGGCCCGCCGGGCGCTCCATCAGCGCGCCGAGCTTGATCAGCTCCAGGTAGCGCGCGACCGCGTGGGCGATGTCGAGGTCGGTGTCGAAGCGCAGCTCGCCGAGGCTCGCGCCGACCGAGGCGACGTCGCCGAGCAGGTCGTCGCGCAGCGCGCGGAAGGCGGCGTGCAGCGACTCGGCGGGGCCGAACAGCTCCTCCTCGCGCTCGACCCACTCGCCGCCGACGGCGGCGCGCGCCTCCTCGGCGAACGGCGACGGCGGCTGCGCGGCGCCGCGCTCGGACGCCGCCGGGTAGGCGATCACCAGGCCCTCGCGCGCGCGGGTCATCGCGACGTGCGCCAGGCGGCGCATCTCGGCGACGTGCGCGGCGCGCGAGTCGGGCGGCAGGCGCTCGTGGACGAGCTCGTCGGGGATCGGCTCGACGTGCGCGCGCCGAGCGCCCGGCATCCGCGCGGACAGCATCCCCAGCACGAAGACGTGGTCGGCCTCGATGCCCTGCGCGGCGTCGATCGCCATCACGCGCACGGCCCCGGCGCGGCCGGCCGGTACGGCGTCCTCGTCGTCGTCGCCCATGCCGGCCTCGGCGACCGCGGTCAGCGAGTGGGCGAGGTCGCGCGCGCTCGCGTTCGGGCGGCTGCGCACGTAGTCGCCGGCCAGCTCGCTCAGGCGCGAGATCGCCCGCAGCCGCTCGACGACGTCGGCCTGGGCGGCGAAGAGCTGCTGGCGGCGCAGCCCGAGCCGCTCGACGAGGCGGTGGACGAACAGGTCCGGTCGCGCCGTGTCGAGCGCCTCGGCGGCGTCGCGGTGCAGCCTGAGGAAGCCCTGGATGCGCTCGCGCGACTCCGGCGGGATCTGCGGCGACTCGGTCGCGGCGACGAGCGCCGAGACCATGTCGAGCCGGCGGCGCCGGGCGATCTGGATGCAGCGCGCCAGGTCGGCCGCCCGTAGCTCGACCGGCGGGCGCGCCAGCGCGCGCACGACCGCGCCGGCGTCGGACGGGTCGACCAGCAGCCGCAGCCAGGCGAGCACGTCGCGCACCTCGGCGCGGGCGAAGAACGCGGCGGCGCCCTCGACCCGGTAGGGCACCGAGCGCTCGTCGAGCGCGGCGGCGATCGGCTGGCCCTCGTTGCGCACCGAGCGCACCAGCACGGCGATCCGCTCCGGGGCGGCGCCCGCCCGGATCAGCCGCTCGGCCTCGCGCGCGACGGCCTGCGCCTGGGCGTGCTCGTTGGCGCAGCGCCAGAACGCGACCGTGCCGTCGGCGCCGTCGCGGCCCTCGAGCCGCTTGGCGATGCGACCGGGGTTGGCGGCGACGACGGCGTTCGCGGCGGCGACGATCGCCGGCGGGCAGCGCAGGCTGCGCTCGAGGCGGATCTCGGTCGCGTCGGGGCGCTCGGCGGCGAGGTCGCGCAGGTTCTTGGCGGCCGCGCCGCGCAGGCGGCGGATCGCCTGGTCGTCGTCGCCGGCGACGGTCAGGTTGCCGTGGTCGGCGGCGAGCAGCGTGATCAGCCGGGCCTGGGCGTAGGAGAGGTCCTGGTAGTCGTCGGCGAGCACATGGCGCCAGCGCGCGGCGACCCGCGCGCGCACGTGCGGGCGCTCGCCCAGCAGCGCCACGACGCGGGCGAGCAGCTCGCCGTGGTCGATCGCGCCGGCCTGGGCGAGCATCCGCTCGTGGTCGAGGTAGAGGCCGGCGAACTCGCGCTCGTGCTCGGCGCGGGCGCGCCGGGCGTCGTCGTCGTCGGGCAGGCCGCGCGCCCAGGCGTCGTAGTCGGTGGCGCCGATCGCCTCCTCCTTGAGGCGGTCGATGCGCGCGACGACGCTGCGCAGCAGCGCCGCCGGGTTGCCGCGCAGGTCGTGGCGGCGCAGCGTCAGCTCGTCGATGCGCTCGAGCAGCATCGCCACGCGGTCGCCGGGGGAGACGACGACGACGAGCGGGTCGATCCCCGCCTCGAGCGCCTCGTCGCGCAGCAGCCGGCGGCAGAGGTCGTCGACGGTCAGCACGCACAGCTCCTCCCAGCCGCCGTCGAGGCGGTCCTCGACGTGGGAGCGCAGCGCGTCGGCGGCCGTCCGCGAGCGGGCGACGGCGAGCACCGACTCCGGCAGCAGGTCGCCGCTCGCCAGCCACGCGAAGCGCTCCGCGAGCACGGTCGTCTTGCCGGTCCCCGCGCCTCCGACGACGATCAGCGGGCCGGCGGGGTGCGTGACGGCGCGGCGCTGCTCGGGCGTGAGGTCCTCGTGCCGGAGGGGCACGCTGCAAGGATATGGCCGGCATGGCCGACGCTCTCGATGCCGACTGGCTGGGTGCCTGCCGGGCGGCGGCCGAGGGGCTGCGCCGCGTCCTGCGCGAGCGGCCGACGTCGGCCGAGCGGGTCGTCGAGACGGGCACGACGGGCGAGGGCGGCGACCGCACGCTGGTCATCGACGAGGCCGCCGAGGACGCCGTCTTCGCCGAGCTCGACCGCCTGCACGCCGAGGGCCACCGCTTCGTCGCCGTCTCCGAGGAGCGCGGCGCGGTCGACTACGGCGACGAGCGCGTGCGCGTCGTCATCGACCCGATCGACGGCTCGCTGAACGCCAAGCGCGGGCTGCCCGCGGCCGCGCTGTCGATCGCCGTCGCCGACGGGCCGACGATGGCCGACGTCGCCTTCGGCTACGTGCTCGACCTCGGGCCCGAGGAGGAGTGGTGGGCGCGCCGCGGCGAGGGCGCCTGGCTCGACGGTGCGCGGCTGCGCCCGCCGGGCGAGCGGCGCATCGTCGACGGCCGCCTGGAGGTCGTCGCGATCGAGTCCGCGGCGCCGCGGGCGCTGGCCGAGGCGGTCGACGCGCTCGTGCCGGTCGCGCGCCGCATCCGGGCGATCGGCTCGATCGCGATCTCGCTCTGCCAGGTCGCCGCGACGCGCGTCGACGGGATGGCGAGCCTGCTGAGCTGTCGCGCGTTCGACGCCGCCGCCGCGCAGCTGATCGTGCGCGAGAGCGGCGGCCTCGTCGCCTTCCCCGCCTACGAGGACCCGCTCGGCGCGCCGGTCGACGCCACCGACCCGCGCTCGCCGGTGATCGCCGCACGCACCCCGGAGACGCTGGCCGCGCTGGGCCTGGTCCCGCTCGTGCGCTGAGCCCGCCGGCGCGGCGCGCGCCCGGCGCTGCGTAGTCTGGATGGATGGTCGACTGGCGCCTGGCGCGAAGGGTCGCGACGGGCATCGCGTCCGAGCCCGAGCCGCGCGCGCTGCCCGCCGACCTCGCCGAGCTGTGCGCGGACGGCGAGCGCCGCGTGGTCGCCTACGCGCGCCTGACGCCCGCCGCGCCGCTGCCTGCGCCGGAGGCGATCGGCCGCGCGGCATGGGTCGACGCGAACCTCGCCGCGATGCGCGGCGTGATCGAGCCGATGGCCGAGCGGATCGCCGGCCCGCCGGGCGAGGGCGGTCGGCTGCGCGGCGCGGTCCGCGACGCGGGCGGCGTCGCGATGGCGGTCGAGACGGGCGTGCTCGTCGGGCTGCTGGGCCAGCGCGTGCTGGGCCAGTACGAGGTCGCGCCGCTGGACCCGGACGGTCCCGCGCGGCTGCTGTTCGTCGTGCCGAACCTGCACCAGGCGGCCGAGCGGATGGACGTCGATGCGGCCTCGCTGCTGCGCTGGGTCGCGCTGCACGAGGTCACCCACGGCGTGCAGTTCTCCGCCGTGCCGTGGCTGCGCGGCCACGTCGCGGGGATGCTGCGCGAGCTGCTGGACTCGCTCGAGCTGCGCGTGGACCTGCGCGAGGCGGCGCGCCTGGCGACCGACCGCGAGGCGCTCGCCGCGTTCGTCGCGCGGGTGCGCGAGAAGGGGATCGTCACCGCGGTCGTCGGCCCCGAGCGGCGCGCGCTGCTGGCGCGCATCCAGGCGACGATGGCGCTGATCGAGGGCCACGCCGAGCACGTCATGGACGCAGCCGGCGCCGACGCGCTGCCCGACCTCGCGCAGCTGCGCGAGGCGCTCGACCGCCGCCGGCGCGAGCGACCGCCGGTCATGCGCCTGCTCGAGCGCCTGCTCGGCCTGGAGATGAAGCTGCGCCAGTACGAGTCGGGCAAGCGCTTCTGCGACGCGGTCGTCGCCGAGGGCGGCGTCGAGGCCCTCAACCGCGCCTGGTCGTCGCCCGAGGCGCTGCCGACGGCGGCCGAGCTCGACGATCCGGCGGCGTGGGTCGCCCGTACGTCGTAGCCGAGCCCCGGCGAGGTGGGTTCGGCCCCGTGCTCGAGGAGCGCGCCGCCTAGCGGTGGGAGATCCGCGTCCAGGCCGAGGCGTTGCCGGCCCGGTCGATCACGCGCACCCAGGTCGCCGTGGTCGCCTTCAGCGCGGCCGTGAACGGCCGCGCCTTCGCCGGGTGCGAGCGGCTCGACCTCGCGAGCTGGATCGAGGCAAGGCCGGACACGGCGTCCGTCGCCGCGACGTGCAGCGTCCCATGCTGCAGCACCGCGGACCTGAGCCTCGGGCGGGTCGTGTCCAGGCGGATGGTCGCCGTCGCCTTCGTCGTGCGTTGCCAGCAGGTGTACGTCACCGCCAGCTTCACCGGGCCTTCCTTGACGGTCTTGGGGAGCTTCAGCGACGTGGCGGCCTTGAGCCCGATCGGGATCGCCTTCGCGCCGTTGATCGAGATCGCGGCTGCGGCGGCATCGGTCGGGTAGCCGAGGGTCAGCTTCACCGAGCGGCGCCGTGCGAAACGCGCGCCCGCGTCGATCTTCAGGCGAGACGTGCCGCTCGGCTTGCGCGGCGTGATCGTGATCGGCGGCGTGGACACGTAGCGCCCGTCCGCCAGCCAGCCGGAGAGCTGCCAGCCCTCGATGCCTCCGCCGAATGTGTGCGTGGTTGTCAGGCTGCCGAACGCAAGTACGGCGTCGGTGTGCTGGTCCGGCCGCGTGCGATCCAAGCCCAACCGGGCGCCCTCTGCGCTGAACCCGCTCGGAAGGGACGTCGAGATCGTCACAGGCTGGCCGGCAAACGCGTACTTGGGAGCCGTGAGGATCAGGTGGAGAGGTTCCAGCCAGCGCGCGATCGTCGGAGCGCTGCGGTTGCCCGCCTCGTCGATCGCGACGATCGACCAGGTGACGTCGCCCGCCGGCTGGGGCGCCACGCTGTAGCTCGTGCCGGTGGTCGTGCCGAGCACGACGCCATTCCTGGACACCTCGAAGAGGACGACCCTGTTCTTCAGCGTGCCGAGGGGCGGGAACGGGAGATCTGTCGGAGCCAGCCACTCGACGGAGCTCGTCGACACATAAGGCCCGCCAGCCAGGAAGACGGGTCTGTTGGGTGGCACGGTGTCGACGCCGAACGTGCGCTCGCCGGAGTCGCCCTGATCGCCGTTGTCGTCGATCGCCGTGATCGACCAGTGGTGGGTGCCGTTGGACAACGACGCGACTGCGTACGAGCACGTCGCGGCGCAGGCGCTCGCCGGCACCGTCGTGACGACGACACCGTCGACGATCACGTCGTAGCGCGCTATTCCCGCGGAGGACGTCGTCGCGTTCCAGGTGAGCGTCGGGACGGTCGAGCTGACCCAGCTGTCATCCGCGGGCGAGATCTGGCTGAACGGCGTAGGAGCCGAAAGGGCCGGCGCCGTATCCAGGACAGCGAGGAGCGTGGCGAGCGCGAGCGCTCGGGCGATCTGGATTGGACGGGGACGCACGAGGCCAGGCATTCTGGCTGGCGCGGCATGGCGGCACAAGGATCGGACCTAGAATGTCCGTGATGCCTTCGCGAGAGCAGATCCTCCAGGCGCTGCGCGCCGTCATCGACCCCGAGCTGCGCCAGGACATCGTCGAGCTGGGCATGGTCCGCTCGATCGACGTGAGCGCCGACGGCGCCGTCGCCGTGACCGTGTCGCTGACGACGCCGGGCTGCCCGATCCGCAACCACTTCGAGGTCGCCGTGCGCGAGGCGGTCACGGGCCTCGACGGCGTGACCGGCGTGAGCGTCGCCTTCGACGTCCTCAGCGACGCCGAGAAGGGCGACCTCCAGCGCAAGCTCGGCCGCGGCGGGCTGCCGGCCGGCGCGCTCGCGCAGGTGGCCGAGGTCGTCTGCGTCGGCTCGGGCAAGGGCGGCGTCGGCAAGTCGACGCTGACCGCCAACCTGGCCGTCGCGCTGGCGGCCGAGGGCAAGAGGGTCGGCGTGCTCGACGCCGACGTCTGGGGCTACTCGATCCCGCGCATGTTCGGTCTCGGCGGGCAGCGCCCGCCGGTGACGGCCGAGCGCAAGATCGCCCCGCTGGAGGCCCACGGCGTCAAGGTCATGTCGATCGGCTTCTTCGTCGAGGAGGACAGCGCCGTCGTCTGGCGCGGGCCGATGCTGCACAAGGCGCTGACCCAGTTCCTCGAGGACGTCGCCTGGGGCGAGCTCGACGTGCTGCTCGTCGACCTGCCGCCGGGCACCGGCGACGTCTCGATGACGCTTGCCCAGCTGCTGCCCGCCGCGCGCTTCCTGATCGTCACGACGCCGCAGCCGACCGCGCAGAAGGTCGCCCGCCGCGCGGCCGAGATGGCCCACAAGGTCGACCTCGAGATCTGCGGCGTCGTCGAGAACATGGCCGGCTTCGTCACGCCGGGCGGCGAGCGCTTCGCGATCTTCGGCGAGGGCGGCGGCCAGGAGCTCGCCGACGAGCTCGACGTGCCGCTGCTGGGCAAGGTGCCGCTGACGATGCCGCTGCGCGAGCAGGCCGACGCGGGCGAGCCGCTCGTCGCCGTCGATCCCGACGACCCGGCCGCGCAGGCGGTGCGCCACGCGGCGCGCGGCCTGCTCGCCGTCTTCCCGCCCCCGGCGCTGCCGATGGCGGCCGTCGCCGTCGGCAACGGCGCCCAGGCGCAGGAGCCGCAGGGCTTCCAGCTGCCGATGGTGCAGGCGTAGCGCCCGCGGAGCCGCCTACTTCCCGGCGAAGTAGTCGGCGTTGATCTGCGAGAACTTCTGCCACTCGTCGGGGAGCTGGTCCTCGGCGAAGCAGGCGTCCACGGGGCAGGCCTCCACGCACGCGTCGCAGTCGATGCACTCGTCCGGGTCGATGAAGAGCTGGTCGACCTTGTCGTAGTCGGGCTCGTCGGGCGTCGGGTGGATGCAGTCGACCGGGCACACCTCGACACACGAGTTGTCCTTGGTGTTGATGCACGGCTCGGCGATGACGTAGGCCATGGTCTGGTTCTTTCGGCTCCGGGGTCGCGGCTTCCTGCGGAGGAGAAGGCCGTGATCCTAGTACCGTCCGCGCCGGATGCTCCTGCTGACGGGCGCCACCGGGCTGATCGGCTCCGCGCTGCTGCGCCGCCTGCTCGAGGCCGACCGCCCCGTCCGCGCGCTGGTCCGCGATCCGCGCCGCCTCGGCGACCAGCGCGTGCGCGTGCAGATCGCGCTGGGCGACCTCGCCGACCCGCAGTCGCTGCGCAACGCGCTGCGCGGCGTCGACGCCGTCGTGCACCTGGCGGCGACGATCCGCGACCAGCCGCGCGGCTCGATCGAGGAGCTCGACGGCATCGCCACCTGGCGCCTGGTCCAGGCGGCCGAGCGCGCGGGCGTGGGCCGCTTCGTGTTCTTCAGCGCGCTGAACGCGACGAGCCACAACCGTGCCCGCTTCCTGCGCGCCAAGGCGCTGGCCGAGCAGGCGGTCGCCGAGTCGGGCGTGCCGCACACGATCTTCGCCCCGTCGATCGTCTACGCGCCCGGCGACGCGTTCCTGTCGATCCTCGCGCGTATGTCGCTGCTGCCGGTGATGCCGGTCAGCGGTCGCGGCCAGGCCCGCTTCCAGCCGATCTGGGCGCAGGACGTCGCCTCCTGCGTGATGGCCGTGCTCGAACGCGACGCGAGCGCGGCGCGCGAGCGCTACGAGCTCGCCGGGCCGGACACGCTGACCTACGACGAGCTGGTCGGCCTGGCGCTGCGCTCGTTCGGGCGCGGCGGGCGGCGCGTCGTGCACGTGCCGTCGCCGATCGTCCGGCGCTCGCTGCGCGCCGTGCAGGCGCTGATGCGCTCGCGGGCCCCGGCGACCTGGGACGAGGCCGAGCTGCTGGAGGTGTCGATGCTCGCGGCGCAAGGCACCGCCGACGCGCTGGAGCTCGGCGTGACACCGCGGGCGATGGCCGACGTGCTCGGCGTCGCGCGGCCCGCGCCGCGGGCCGCGGA
>DASZVK010000097.1:0-31922 GCA_035547175.1 Solirubrobacteraceae bacterium | reverse complement strand
CCGCCTCCAGGGCGAGCGCCTCCTCGACGGTGGTGGCGGTGCCGACGATCCGGATGCCGCGCTCGCGCGCGGCGTCGACGACGCCGGCGGGCGGGACGCCGAAGACGAAGCTGAGCGCCGCCGGCCGCGCCTCGAGCACGGCCTCGGCCTGGGCGGCGAAGTCGGGCAGGTACGCCGCCGGCGGCTCGGGGACGGGCGCGCCCAGCTCGGCGAAGAACGGCGCGACGACGGCGATCGTCGCGTCGAGCCCGCCGTCGGCGGGCGTGACCTCGTCGCCGGTCGGCAGCCAGAGGTTGACCGCGAACGGCCGCGACGTCGCCGCGCGCAGCGCCGCGACGGTCTCGAGGATGCGGTCGGGCTCGTAGCCGTAGAGGCCGTAGGAGCCCAGCCCGCCGAGCTCGCTGACGGTCGCGGTCAGCTCGACGGACGACAGGCCCCCGAACGGGGCGAGCACGATCGGGTGCTCGACGCCCAGCAGCCGGGTCAGCGGGTTGTCGCTCATCTGATCCTCCTCGCCTGCGTGTCGCCGTCCCATCCCGCGGGCGGCGGGGCGGACCGCCGTCGGGGCTACCGGAACCCTCGCACGTCGGCGGTGCGCGAGACTGCCCGGACGTGATCGAGCGCCTTCCGGTCGGGGTCCGCCGCGCGGGCTACCGCGTCGTCCACGCGCTGCTCGTCGTCGGCTCGCAGGCGCTGCGCCCGCATACGCGCGGCGTCAAGTGCGTGCTCGTCCGCGACGGCGAGGCGTTGCTCGTGCGCCACGCCTACGGACGCCGGCACTGGGACGCGCCGGGCGGCTTCGTGCGCAGGAGCGAGGACTTCGAGACGGCGGCGCGCCGCGAGCTGCGCGAGGAGCTCGGCGTGACCGGCGGGCGCTTCACCGACCTGGGCGAGCGCCGGCGACGCAGCCACGGCCGCCACGACACGATCCGCGTCTTCCGCGTCGACGTCGACAGCCGCGACGTGACCGCCGAGCCCGCGGAGATCGCCGAGGCGCGCTGGTTCCCGGTCGGCGCGCTGCCCGACGACCGCTCGGACCTGCTCGACGCGGCGCTGGTCGCCGCGCTGGCCTAGCCCGGCTCGCCGGGGACGAGCGGGACGAAGCGCACGTGGTCGGCGAGCGTGCGCCGCAGCGAGCCGTCGGCCTCGCGCACGACGAGCACGAGGCGCTCGTCGCCGCCGTCGCGCACCGGCGCCACCAGCCGCCCGCCCGGGGCGAGCTGGTCGAGCAGCGCCGGCGGCACGTCGCCGGTCGCCGTCGCGGCGACGTTGATCGCGTCGTAGGGGGCGGCGGGCGGGTGGCCGAGCATGCCGTCCCCGGCGACGACCTCGACGTCCTCGATGCCCAGCTCGGCCAGCGTCTGCGCCGCCCGCCGCGCGAGCTCGGGGTGGCGCTCGACGCCCCACACGCGGCCGCCGAGCGCCGCCAGCACGGCGGCGTGGTAGCCCGAGCCCGTGCCGACGTCGAGCACGCGGTCGCCCGGCCGGACGTCGAGCAGCTCGCACATGCGCGCGACGACGGTCGGCTGCGAGATCGTCTGGCCGCAGCTGATCGGGAGCGCGCGGTCGGCCCACGCCTCGTGCGCGCGCGCCGCTCCGGTGAAGCGATCGCGAGGCACGGAGGCGATCGCGGCGAGCACGCGCTCGTCGACGATCCCGGCGGCGCGCAGCGAACGGTCGAGCTCGGCTGGGCCCACCCCCTCACGGTACCCGCACGAACCGCTGGGATAGGGTCCGGCCATGCGTCTCGCCACCTTCATCGCGCCCGGCTCGGACGTCCCCGTCGGGGGCGAGGTCCGCGGCGACGCCGTCGTCGCCTTCGGCGACGGCTCGACCGTGCTCGACCGCCTGGCGTCGGGGGACCGCACGCCCGCGTCGGGCGCCGAGCGCGCGCTCGCCGACGTGCGCCTGCTGGCGCCGGTGCCGCGACCGCCCGCGATCTTCTGCATCGGCCGCAACTACGGGGCGCACATCGCCGAGATGGGCAGCGACGCCCCGGCCAAGCCGCTGGTGTTCCTCAAGCTGGGGCCGTCGTCGGTGGCGCCGAACGACCCGGTCGACCCGCCCGCGGCGGCGCGCGGCAAGCTCGACTACGAGGGCGAGCTGGCGGTCGTCATCGGCGCCGGCGGCGCGGTCGCCGGCTACGCCGTCGCCAACGACCTGTCCGCGCGCGACCTGCAGGGCTCCGAGCAGCAGTGGTCGCGGGCCAAGGGCTTCGACGCCTCGTGCCCGTGGGGGCCGTGGATCACGACCGCCGACGAGGTCGCCGACCCGGGCGCGCTCGGGCTGCGCACGTGGGTGAACGGCGAGCAGCGCCAGGACGCCTCGACGAAGGACCTGATCTTCCCGGTCGAGCGTCTCGTCTCGTTCATCGGCGAGACCTGCGCGCTCGAGCCCGGCGCGCTCGTCCTGACCGGCACGCCGTCGGGCGTCGGCCATGCGATGGACCCGCCGCGTTATCTCGCCTCGGGCGACATCGTGCGGATCGAGGTCGACGAGCTCGGCGCGATCGAGCACCGGATCGTCTAGCCGCCTCCCACGGGGGGTGGCCGACGTTCGGCCCGATAGTCGTGCTCGACGTCGGCCACCGCGGGCGTCGCGGGCGCGTCGGCGCCCGACGCCGCGCGGAGCGCCTAGTGCGAGCTGATGACCTTGTCGATCAAGCCGTACTCGACGGCCTGCTCGGGCGTGAAGAAGCGGTCGCGCTCCATGTCGGAGTGCACCTGCTCGATCGACTGGCCGGTCGCCTCGGCGTAGATCTCGTCGATGCGCTCGCGCGTCTTGAGGATCTCGCGGGCGTGGATCTCGATGTCGGTCGACTGGCCCTCGAACCCGGCCGACGGCTGGTGGATCAGGATCCGCGAGTTGGGCAGCGAGAAGCGCTTGCCCTTGGCGCCGCCGGTCAGCAGCAGCGAGCCCATGCTCATCGCGATCCCGCAGCAGATCGTCTGCACGTCGGGCTTGATGAAGCGCATCGTGTCGTAGATCGCCAGGCCGGCGTAGATCGACCCGCCCGGCGAGTTGATGTAGAGGCTGATGTCCTTGTCGGGGTCGGCCGACTCGAGATGCAGCAGCTGCGCCACGATCAGGTTGGCCACCTGGTCGTCGACGGCCGTGCCCAGGAAGATGATCCGCTCGTTGAGCAGCCGGGAGTAGATGTCGTACTCGCGCTCGCCGCGCGCGGTGCGCTCGACGACCATGGGGATCAGCGGCATGCCGGGGAGGCTAACGCCCACGGCTCGCGCCGCGCCGCGACTAGACTTGCGCCATGCCGGCGAGGAGGCCGATCGACGAGGCGCGGCGGCAGCGCCTGTCGATGGTGTTCAGCGCCCTCAGCGACGCCACGCGGATGGAGATGTTCGAGATGATCGTCGAGGCGGGCGAGCTCGGCTGCCGCGTCTTCGACGACCACTTCCCGATCGCCAAGTCGACGATCTCCTACCACACCAAGATGCTCAACGCGGCAGGATTGATCGAGACCCGTCGCGAGGGCCGCTACTTCTACTATCGCGCCCGCCTGCGCGAGATCGAGGACGAGATGCCGGGCCTGCTCGAGCGCGTCATGGGCCTGCGCGTCCCGCACCCCGTCGCCTAGGCCGGCCGCGGCGCGGACCGGCCCAGGCCCGGCTCCGGGGCCCCGACGAGGATCGACGTGTTGCCGACGCCGGCGCGGCCGTCGGCCATCTCCTGGTGGGCGCGCGGGATGTCCTCGAACGGCAGCACGCGCGCCATCGCCGGGTCGATCGCCCCGGCGCGCACGAGCTCGTTGTAGGCGTAGGCCTGCTCGTCGTTGGTGCCGTGCGAGCCCTGCAGGCGCTTCTGGCGCGTCCAGTGGTAGCGCAGGTCGACGACCGCCGAGTAGCCGGTCGTCCCGGCGCAGATGACGACCATGCCCTCGTTGTCGGCGACGAAGATCGACGTCGGGATCGTGGCCTCGCCCGGATGCTCGAAGACGATCGCCGGGTTGCGGCGCTCGCCGACGGCGTCCCAGATCGCCTTGCCGAACGCGCGCGCCTGCGCCGTCCACTCCCTCTGGCCGGCGACGTCGTCCCAGTGCGGCGGCATGCCCCAGTGGCTGAACTGCGTGCGGTCGATCCAGCCGGCCGCGCCGAGCGAGACGCAGTACTCGCCGGACTCCGCCGAGGACGCCACGGCGACCGGGATCCCGCCCGCGTGGCGGACGAGCTGGATCGCCTGCGTCCCGAGCCCGCCGGCGCCGCCCCAGACGAGCACGACGTCGCCCTCGCGCACCGTGTTGGGCGGCCAGCCGAAGAGCATGCGGTAGGCGGTCGTGCCGACGAGGCTCGGCGCCGCCGCCTCCTCCCAGGTGAGGTGAGCCGCCTTCGGCATGCACTGGTGCGCCTGGACGACGGCGAACTGGCCGAAGGCGCCGAAGTTGGTCTCGTAGCCCCAGATGCGCGAGGACGGCGCGGTCATCGGGTCGCGGCCGGCGGCGATCCACGGGTCGTCGGCGTCCCACCAGCCGTGGTGGAGGACGACCTCGTCGCCGACCGCCACGCTCGTCACGTCGGGCGCGACGGCGTAGACGACGCCGGAGGCGTCCGAGCCGCCGATGTGGAAGTCGTGGGGCTCGCCGGCGCGCTGGCGGACGGCGATCACGTCGACCGGCGTCCCGCGCGCGGCCCAGACGTTGTTGTAGTTGATCCCGGCGGCCATCACGCCCACGAGCGCCTGCCCGGGAGCGAGCCCGGGGACGTCGACCTCCTCTGCCTGGAAGGCGTCGATCGGCTCGCCGTAGCGCTCCTGGCGCACGACCATCGCGTGCATGCGCCGTGGGACGCTGCCGACCGCGGGGAGCGAGCCGATGGGTGACGTCGCCGTGGTCGTGCTCAACTGGGGGCCTCCTTGGTCGGTGGTGGCGCTTCGAGGGGCGAGGCGACGACCGCTCCGTCGACGAGGTCGAGGCGGACGTCCTGTCCGGGCTGCGCGTCGCCGCGCACGCGGACGACGATCCGCGGCCCCGGGTCGGTGCGGACCAGGCCGATCGCCGGCGTCCCGATGGAGGCGGTTCGCTGCAGGCTGCGACGCACGAACGTGACGCGCTCGAGCGTGCCGGCCTCGACGGTCGTCGAGGCCCACTCGGCCGAGCCGCAGCGCGAGCACAGCAGGTGCGGCGGGAAGACGGCGAGCCCGCACGAGGCGCAGGTCGGCAGGTCGAGCGCCATCAGCGCGCCTCCAGCCCCTCGAGCACGGCGCCGACCGAGCAGGCGCCGTAGCGGTAGAGCACCATCGCGTAGCCCGCCACGACGGCGATGCGGGCGCCGGCGATCTGCCCGTCGCCACGCTCGTGGCGGAGTTGGCGCACGGCCTCGACGAAGCCCTGGATGCCTCCCGCGGCGCCGGCCTGGCCGGCCGCCAGCATCCCGCCGCCGGTGTTGACGCCGGGGCGCGACCGGCCCGGTCCCCGCAGGATCGCCGAGGCGTCGCCGTCGCGGATCAGCCCGAGGTCCTCGAGCTGGGCGAGCACGATCACGGGGTAGTCGTCGTAGAGCTCGGCCACGTCGACGTCCTCGGGACCGACGCCGCCGTCGCGCCAGAGCCCGTCGGCGATCTGGGAGAGGCCGGTCCGCAGCCCGTCGCCGGCCTGCTGGTCGTGGTTGAAGCTGGAGGCGATCGCGCGGATCGCGACGCGGCGCCGGCCGGGCGGGCCGCGGTCTTCGGCGGTCAGCACGATCGCCTCGGCGCCGGCGACGATCGGCGGGCAGTCGAAGATCGTCAGCGGGTCGGAGACGACGGGCGCCGCGAGGTACTCCTCGATCGCCAGCGGCTCGCGGTAGGCGGCGTAGGGGTTGGTGCCCGCGAACGCGCGCTGGCTGATCACGACCCGTCCGTAGTCCTCGCGCGAGAGGCCGTGGCGGTCCATGTGCTCCTGCGTGACGAGCGCGAACAGCGGGTTGGGCCCGCCGGTCGGGAGCGGCGCGAGGTGCTCCCGGGTGACGCGGTTGTAGTCGTCGACCATCGCCCCGTAGCCGGCGCCCATGAGGTGGTCGCCGCCGAGGATCGCGATCGTCGTGGCGTCGCCCGAGCGGATCGCGTGCACCGCGTGGTGCACGAGGTTCATCGTCGTGACGTCCTCCATCATCCAGCGCAGGCGCAGGCCGAGGTGCCACGCGAGGTCGATCGTGCGGTCGGGCGCGAGGCTGAAGGATCCGACGCCGAGGCCGTCGACCTCCGAGGCGGGGATGCCCGCGTCCTCGAGCGCCGTCCGCAGGGCCCGGGCCAGCAGCCCCGGGGTCGACACGCCGGGGCCCGGCTTGCGTTGCGACGCGACCGTGCCGACGCCGGCGACGGCGACTTCCTCGATCCTCGGCATGGTCCCTCCGGCTTCGCTCGCCTCGACCGAGCCGGTCGCGCGCCCCGGCGCGCCGGACGGCCCGATTCAGTTCGATGACTATCAAACAAAAGGGTCTCGCCGCAAGGGCACGTAACGCGCGCGGCGAGGCCGGGTACCTTCGGGCACCGGTGTTCACGCTGAACGTTCCCAACCTGCTGACGCTGCTGCGGATCCTGCTGGTCCCGGTGCTCGTCGTCGCGCTGCTCGACGCGACGCACGAGGGCGACCTGCTGGCGGCGATCGTCTTCGCCGCGGCGTCGATCACCGACGCGATCGACGGCTGGCTGGCGCGTCGCCAGCAGGCGATCACGACGTTCGGCAAGCTGATGGACCCCGTCGCCGACAAGCTGCTGATCGTCGCCGCGCTCGTCGTGCTGGTGTCGCTGAACCGCATGCCCGCCTGGATCGCGATGGTGATCATCGCGCGCGAGTTCGCGGTGACGGTCGCGCGGATGGCGGCGACCGGTCAGGGCGTGGTGATCCCGGCGAACTGGTGGGGCAAGGCCAAGACGATCGTGCAGGTCGCGGCGATCTTCTTCGCGATCGCCTACGACCCGACGCCTGCGGCCGTCGACGCGCTGCTGTACGTCGCCGTGGCCGCGACCGTGATCAGCGGGATCGACTACTTCTTCGGCATGCGCCGGCTGCTGCGCGAAGCCGAGGCGCGCCGCGAGGCTCAGCGGGCGGGCGCGGACCCCATCTCGAGCCACTCGCGCATCGACACCTGACGGCGCGACGGCTCGCCCTCGCCGAGCGGCGCGGGCTCGTCGCCGGCGACCTCCGCGCGCAGCTCGCCGAGCAGCCCCTGGCGCTCGGCGACGACGTTGTGCTGGTGGATCGTCTCGAGGTTCTCCTGGCGGGCGGAGACGAACGTGCCCGGCCCCAGGCGCCCGTAGCGCTCGACGACGCCCCTGACCATCTCGCGCACGCAGTCCTCGACGAAGCGCGGGCGCCGGTGGGCCTTCTCGACGACGGCGCCCTCGTCGGAGCGCTTCATCAGCTCGTAGATCTCGCTCGACATCGAGGACTCGACGATCCGCAGCAGGTCCTCCGCCTCGATGTCGGCGTCGACGCCCTCAGGCGAGCCGATGTGCAGCGTGCCGAGCCCGCGCTGGTTGTGGGTCGCGACGGGGACGTGGTCGAGGATCCGCTCCACCTGGTCGGCGGTGAAGCCGTCGGCGAGCAGGCGCTCGCGCGAGGCGCCGGCGACGAGCTGCTGCGCGCACGGGCAGGCGGTCATGCCCTGCGCGGAGACGCCGACGAGGCGCCGCGTGCCGGCCTCGCTGGCGACCGCGGCGCCGTGCAGCGTGTACAGCTCCTGGGTCTCGATGCCCGAGACGGGGGCGGGCTTGTGCTCGGGATAGCGGGCGGTGATCGTCACCTCGGCGCGCAGCGCGCCCTGGCGCTCGCGCACCAGCTCGGCGATCCGCTGGGCGAGGTCCTCGGCGCGCAGCGCGCTGCCGCGGATCACGACCTCGCCGATCGCCTCATTGACGACCTCCTCGAAGCGCGACATGTGCGCGCCCTTCTGGCTCGGGCCGAGGTCGACGAAGCACTCCAGCCGCGCCCAGAAGAGCTGGTCGCGGACGCGGATGACCTTCTCGACGCCGGTGACGCCCACGCGCGAGAGCGACACGTGGACCGTCGGGCGCTGGCTCTGGACGTCCGGCGCGATCGTCGCAACGTGCATGGAGGCCAGCATACGGGCGCCCGCGTCCCGCTCGGGCGTCTGGTATCACTTGCCACCAACTCGGGGCCGGGTTTGAGGAGGCCGGGCATTCCGAGGCCGGTGGCGCAGCCGTCCGGCGAGTGGTTGGAGAGGGTTCCCGAAGTCCAGAAGGGTGTGTCGTTGACCGATACGGTGCTGTTGGCGGACGAGGTTTCCATCCTCGAGATGGAGGAGCTTCGTCATCTGATCGCCGAGGGGCAGGAGAAGGGCGTCCTGACCTTCGAGCAGATCGCCGCATGCCTCGACGAGATCGAGGTGACCAAGGAGCAGGTGCAGGAGCTGCACGCGCACCTGGTCGAGCAGGGCATAGACGTCGTCGGCTCCGACGGGCGCTCGGCGACGAGCGAGGCGGCGCGCCTCGAAGCCGTCGCGCACGCGCGCGACAACAAGGAGACGACCGATCCGCCGCGCAAGCCCGAGCTCGACCTCACGGTCGAGCCGTCGCTGGACTCGCTGCGGCTCTACCTGCGCTCGATCGGCCGCGTCCCGCTGCTGACGGCCGAGCAGGAGGTCGCGCTGGCCAAGCGCATCGAGCGTGGCGACATGGACGCCAAGACCCACATGGTCGAGGCGAACCTGCGCCTGGTCGTCTCGATCGCCAAGGGCTACCTGGGCCGCGGGCTGACGTTCCTGGACCTGATCCAGGAGGGCTCGCTCGGCCTGATCCGCGCGGTCGAGAAGTTCGACTACCGGCGCGGCTACAAGTTCTCGACCTACGCGACGTGGTGGATCCGCCAGGCGGTGACGCGCGCGATCGCCGACAAGGGCCGGACGATCCGGATCCCGGTCCACATGGTCGAGAAGCTCAACAAGGTCGTCCACGTCGAGCGCCAGCTCGTGCAGGCGCTGGGCCGCGAGCCGACGCCGGAGGAGATCGCGGCCGAGCTGGAGACGACGGCGCGCGAGGTGCGCGACATCCTGCGCATGAGCCAGCAGCCGATCTCGCTGGAGAAGCCGATCGGCGAGGAGGAGGAGTCCGAGCTGGGCGACTTCGTCGAGGACCAGACGGCCGAGTCGCCGTTCGAGCTGGCCTCGGAGAACCTGCGTCGCGAGAACGTGCGCAAGGCGCTGGCGGCGTTGCCGCAGCGCGAGCGCGAGGTGATCGAGATGCGCTACGGCCTGACGGGCGGCCGGCCGCGCACGCTGGAGGAGGTCGGCCGCGCGTTCAACGTCACGCGCGAGCGCATCCGCCAGATCGAGAACCACACGCTCAAGAAGCTGGAGTCGCTTCCCGAGGCGCAGCGCCTGCGGGACGCGTCGTAGCGCGAGCGAGGGGACGTCGGAGGAACGAGGGAGGGCCGCCCGGGGCGGCCCTCTCTCGTGTCAGTGGCGGGGGCAGGATTCGAACCTGCGAAGGCAGTGCCAACTGGTTTACAGCCAGTCCCCTTTGACCGCTCGGGAACCCCGCCCGGGTGCCTGGAACGACCGGGATGATCCAGGCCGAGCGGGCGTCAGGATAGCGAGCGCGCGCTCACGCGCGCGAGGCCAGACGCGCGTTCGCGTCAGAAGGCGCGCACCGTGAAGGGGATGCCCCACGGATCGGTGGCGGAGAAGCCGCAGTCGTGGTCGCAGACCTCGGCGCCGGCGGCGGCCAGGCGCTCGCGGACGGCGGCGACGTCGGCCGCGGCCGGCAGCTCGATCGTCCAGTCGCGCAGCCCGACGACACCGTCGGACACGCGCTCGTCGCCGCGACCTCGCCAGACGTTGAAGCCGACGTGATGGTGGTAGCCGCCGGCCGACACGAACGCCGCCGAGCCGAGGTCGACCATCTCGTCGAAGCCGAGCGCGTCGCGGTAGAAGGCCAGGCCGCGGGCGACGTCGCCGACGTGCAGGTGGACGTGGCCGACGCGCAGGCCCGGCGCGGCGCTCGCCGTCGGTGCCTCGCCCGCCACCTCCGCGAGCAGCGAGTCGGTGTCGAGCGGCTGCGGCCCGCCCGCGTACCCGTCGACGCTGCGCACGTCGGGCCACCGGTCTCGCGGCCGGTCGGCGGCCAGCTCGAGGCCGTTGCCGTCGGGGTCGGCGAGGTAGATCGCCTCGTGGGTGCCGTGGTCGGACGCGCCCTGGATCGGCGTGCGCGACAGCGCGATCCGCATGGCCGCGCGGGCGAGCTCGGCGCGCGTCGGGTACAGCAGCGCGACGTGGTACAGGCCGGGACCCCGGCGCGCCGGCTGCGCGCCAGGCTCCTCGACGAGCGTGACGACGGTCGTCTCGCCGTCGCCCAGCGCGAGCTCGCGGCGGTCGCCGCCGGCCGCCGGCACGGTCGGCCGCAGCCCGATGACGTCGCGATGGAAGCGCTCGGCCCGGGGCAGGTCGGAGACGGCCAGGCGCACCGGCCCGAGCCGCAGCCCAGCGGGCAGGGAGGCCCCGGAGGCGGGGCGCGCGGAACGTTCGGCGAGGTCGCGCATTCCACCTATTGTAGTTGCGTAAGCAACGATTTCGCAAGCTCGTTCCTGGGAAGATGCGCCGCAGAGCGTTCGACGAAGGGAGCCCACGATGGATCCGTCGAGTCCCGCCCGCGTGCTGGTCGTCGCACACAGGACCGCCGCGACCCCGCCGCTGATCGAGGCGGTCCGCGAGCGGGCGGCTCGCGGCCCCGCTCGCTTCACGCTGCTGGTGCCGAGGAGGGCGCACGGCCTCAGCGAGGTCACGGACGATCCCGAGGGCCATGGCGCGAGCGACGCCGAAGCCGTGCTCGCGCTGGCCCTGCCGCACCTGCGCGAGGCGGCGGGCGGCGACGTCGAGGGCATGATCGGCAGCCACGTCGCGCTCGACGCCGTCCAGGACGCGGTCAACCTCCACGGCTTCGACGAGATCATCATCTCGACGCTGCCCAGGCACCTCTCGAGGTGGCTGCACCTCGACCTGCCGCACAAGCTCAACGGCCTGGGGCTGCCGGTGACGACCGTGTACGCGCGCGAGTAGGCTCGCGCTCACGACCGCGTCAGAGCCGACCTAGGGTCTGCGGGTCCGGCTCGCCGTCGTAGTAGCGCTCGAGCACACGGGCGAACCGGGGCTCGCCCGGGTCGGCGCGCGCGAACAGCGTCATCGACGAGCGCAGCTTGAGCGCGTCGACGGGGCCGAGGACCTCGCCGGCGCTGCGGCCCTCGACCTCCAGCAGCGCGTCGACGCAGGCGAGCAGGCGCGGCCCGAGGACCGGGTGGGCGAGATAGGCGCGCGCCTCGTCCAGCGAGGAGATCGCATAGCGGCGAGCCATCGCGCTGTACCCGAGGCCCTCGATCTGCGGGAAGACGAACCACATCCAGTGGCTCGTCTTACGGCCGCGGCGAAGCTCCGCGAGCGCGCGGTCGTAGGCCCCTCCGGCGTCCTGCGCGTCGACGAAGCGTGTCAGGCCGCTGGCGTCCCCCCGATCGCTACCCTCTCCCACGCTGCCCTCTTAGCTCAGTTGGTAGAGCACTTCCATGGTAAGGAAGGGGTCATCGGTTCGAGTCCGATAGAGGGCTTGCCAGCCGCTGCGAATCGCCGCGCCTACGCATCGCCAGGGCGAACCGGTCCGGTCTCGCGGTGCGAGCAGCGAATCGCCGGCGGCGACGAGTCGTGTCCTCGAGGAGAAGCCGCTCCCTCCGGCCTTCGTCGCCCGGTAGACGTACTCGTCGAGGTCGAAGGTGGTGAGGACGGCAAGCGCGCCGCCGAGCGGGCTGAGCCGCTCCACCAAGGGTGACCGGCTAGAGCAGCTCTCGCTCGACGTCGTCGACCCACTCGCGGTGCGCCTGGATGAGGCGCCGCGCGAGCGAGAGCTCGAACAGGGTGGCCTTGGCCCGGTGCGGGATGTCCCGGGCGCGCTGCGCGTAGACGTCGCACAGCGCCTCGAGGTGCGGGAGCGAGGCGCGCAGCGCGCGCAGGCTCTCGACGACCGCATCGCGGTCGCCGAGGTCCGATGCGAACAGGCGAATCGCCGCCTCGTGCTGGATCCGCGGGTAGCTCGATGGCGCGGCGAGCCATGCGCGCATCGCGGCATGGCCCTTCTCGGTGAGCTCGTAGACGGTGCGTGGGCGCGTCTTGGCCGGCTCGGTGCGCGCGGACAGGTAGCCGTCGTCGGCGAGCCGGCGCGCCTCCCGCAGGACGTGACTGGCGCCGCCCGACCAGAACAGCGGGGCGGCGCCGGTCGCCATTTCGACGAGCTCGGGTCCGGAGGCCCCGCCGCGGCCGACCAGGGCCATGACGGGACACGACAGGGGGCGCAGCGGAGTTGACTATCTAGCCCTTCGGACGCCGGAAGAGGACTTCCATGCAGCGATCTGAGCAGGTGGCCGCAGCCGTCGAGGCCTGGTGCGAGCGGATGACCGCGGGCGACGCGACCGGGGTCGGGGCGATCCTCGCCGAGGACCCCGAAGCGTTCACGATCGGCACGCAGCGCATAGGCGCCGGGCGCGACGAGTGGCTGTCCTCGATCCAGCAGATGACGCGGATGGGCGTCGCCTGGGTCGCCTCCGGCCTGCGCTCCTGGGAGGTCGGCGACGGCGGCTTCGCGGCCGTCGAGATCACCGCGACCCTCCCGGACGGCACGGAGCTTCCCATGCGCGCGACGGCGTTCGCGGTGCGCGACGACGCGGGCGCGTTCCGGCTGTTCAACGTGCACTTCTCGTGGGCCGTCCCCGACGAGGTGGCGATGCCGCAGGTCGGCGCGTGGCGCGAGCAGCTCGGCCTGGCCTGCTAACAGCGGGCGCGTGCACGCTCCCTCACGGTTCGTCGCCGCGCGAGACCGCGCTCCCGACGGCGCCGGAGTCGGAGCGCGCCTACCCGAGCAGCCCGTCGGCCCGCGCCTGCGCGGCGAAGCGCTCCATCTGCTCGACGCGCTCGGGGTAGCGGCCGACGAGGAACTGCAGCGCGCAGTGCTGCACGCCGACCTCGGCGAACGCGGCCAGGCGCTCGACGACCTGCTCGGGGCTGCCGCGCAGGAGGTCGGGCTCCTGCTCGACCGGCTCGGGCGTGACCTCGACCGACAGGCAGCAGTGCAGCGCGACGTCGTGCGGGTCGCGCCCGGCGGCCTCGGCCGTCTCGAGCACGTAGGCGTAGCGGCGGGCCAGCTCGTCGGGCGTCACGCGCGGGAAGTACGGGAACCAGGCGTCGCCGGCGCGGCCGGCGCGGCGCTGCGAGGGCCTGGCCTCGCCGCCGACCCACACCGGGATCGAGCCCGGCCCGCGGAAGCCCTTGGGCTGGAAGGCGACGTCGTCGAAGGCGAAGAACTCGCCGTCGTGGCTGGCGTGCTCGTCGCGCGTCAGCGTCCTGAAGATCGCGAGCTGCTCGTCGGCGACCCTGCCGCGCGGCGCAAAGTGCTCCGCCCTGCCCAGCGCGGCGAACTCCTCCGGCATCCAGCCGACGCCGAAGCCGAGGACGAAGCGTCCCTCCGAGAGCTGGTCGATCGAGGCGACGACCTTCGACCAGTACACCGGGTCGCGGTACGGGCCGACGAGCACGCTGACGCCGAGGCGGATCCTCTCGGTCGCCCCGGCGAGGAACGCGAGGACCGTCAGCGGCTCGAGGAACGCCGCCTCGGGCGGCACGAAGAACTGCCCCGACCAGTTGTAGTTGTAGGTCGTCTCGATCCTCCACGGGATCACGATCCGGTCGGCGGCCCAGACCGCCGTGAAGCCCAGCTCCTCGGCCTTGCGCGCCGCGTGGGTCAGGCCGCCGCGGCTCGCTGCGCGGCCCGACACGGGCAGGAAGACGCCGAAGTCCACCGTCGCCTCCTAGCGGCCGGCGGTCGCCGCGGCCGGGGTGCGGATCACGCCCTCCTGCAGGACCGTCGCGATGTGGACGCCGTCGCGCGAGAAGAAGTGCCCGCGCGCCAGCCCGCGTCCGTCCTGGGCGGACTCCGCGTTCTGGACGTAGAGCACCCAGTCGTCGACGCGGCCGTCGCGGTGGAACCACATCGCGTGGTCGAGGCTCGCGGTCACGAGGCCGTCGTCCATCCACGCGTAGCCGTGGGCGCGCAGGACCGGCTCGAGGATCGTGTAGTCGCAGGCGTAGGCGAGCGCGACCCGGTGCAGCGCGGGATCGTCGGCCAGCGGGCCGAACGACCTCAGCCACAGCGCCTGCTGGCCCGTGTGCTCGCCCTCGACGCTCAGGTACACCGGCGAGGGGATGTGGCGCATGTCGAAGCTGCGGTCGTGCGACCAGTAGTCGGCCGCCGGGCCCTCGACGCCCGCGAGCGCCTGCGCGCTGGAGGGCAGCGACTCCGGCTCCGGGACGTCGGGCATCTGCGCCTGGTGCGCGAGCCCTCGCTCGCGCACGTGGTAGGAGACCAGCGCGATGTAGATCAGCCTGTCGTCCTGGAACGCCCGCACCTCGCGCGTGCCGTAGGAGCGTCCGTCGCGCAGGACCTCGACGTCGTAGCGGACCGGCTGCAGGATCTCGGCCGGGCGCATGAAGTAGCTGTGCATCGAGTGCACGGCGCGGCCCGGCTCGACGGTCCGGTCGGCGGCGGCGAGCGCGGCGGCGACCAGGTCGCCGCCGTACGCCTTCGGCCAGGGGACGCGCTGGGGCGTGGCCTCGAAGGACGCCTCGCCCACCGGCCGCAGCTCGAGCGCGGCCAGCATCGGCATGGCGGTCATGCTCGCCGGTACCCCTCCAGCTCGGAGTCCTCGACGTCGGGCAGGTTGACGACGATGTTGTCGGGCGTGCGGCACGTCAGCCACACCAGCTCGTCGGTCGTGCTCATGTTGCACTCGACGTGGGGCATGTGCGGCGGCACGAAGACGAAGTCGCCCTCGGTCATCTCGACCCACGTGCGGTAGCCCTCGCCGTAGTAGATGCGCCCGACGCCCTTGAGCACGTAGCCGCCGGTCTCGGCCTCGCCGTGGTGGTGGGGCAGCGAGCGGTAGCCGGGCTCGTTGCTGACGCGGCCGAACCAGATCCTCGTCGCCGGCGTGTGCTGCGGGCCGACGCCGGAGACGCGCACGCAGCCGCCGGACTGACCGGTCTGCTGGTCCTCGTGGCCGGCGCGGGTGACGACCGGGACGGCCTCGCTGATGGTGTCGGACATGACGGCTCCTCCAGTGGTCGGAAGGTTCAGGCGGGATCGGTGGGGCTGGGCTGGCGGATCACGGCGACGCCCTGGATCTCGATCAGCGCCTCGGGCTGCCAGAGCCCGGTGACGCCGATCCCGGCCATCGCCGGGTACCAGTCGCCGATCAGCTCGCGGTAGACGGCGCCGATCTCGCGGCCGTGGCGCTGGTAGTCGGCGACGTCGGTGAGGTAGATCGTCAGGCTGACGAGGTCCCGCGGCTCGCCGCCGGCCTCGAGCAGCGTCGTCAGCACGTTGCCCAGCGCCTGGCGGAACTGCTCGACGATCGTCTCGCCGACGATCCTCATGTCCGCGTCCAGCGCCGTCTGGCCGGCGAGGTGGACGACGTCGCCGGCGCGCACGCCGTGGCTGAAGCCCGACGGCTTGGGCAGCGAGGGCGGGTTGACGATCTCGTGGTCGGGCAAGGGGGCGCTCCTAGGCTTCGATCGGCGGGCGGGACAGCGTCGGCTGCGGCTCGGCGGCGGGCCCGGCGAACGTGCGCGGGGCCGGCTTGGCGGCCGCGTCCTTGCCCGTCACCGGCCGGCGACGGCCGGCCTGGTAGGGCGAGATCCAGGCGACGTGGGGCCACTCCTGCTCGGCCGCCGCGTGCAGCGTCCAATGCGGGTCGTAGAGGTGCGGGCGGCCGAGCGCGCACAGGTCGGCGCGGCCGGCGAGGATGATCGTGTTGACGTCGTCGTAGGACGAGATCGCGCCGACCGCGATCACCGGGATGCCGACCTCGTTGCGGATCCGGTCGGCGAACGGCGTCTGGAAGCTGCGCCCCAAGGCGGGCCGCTGGTCGTGGACGACCTGGCCCGTGGACACGTCGACGAGGTCGCAGCCGTGCTGCTTGAGCATGCGCGCGAAGGCGACCGCGTCGTCGCCGTCGAAGCCGCCCGGCGCCCAGTCGGTCGCCGAGATCCGCATCGACATCGGCAGATGCTCGGGCCAGACGGCGCGGCAGGCGTCGAACACCTCGAGCACGAAGCGGGCGCGATTCTCGAGGCTGCCGCCGTACTCGTCCGTGCGGCGGTTGGTCAGCGGCGAGAGGAACGACGACAGCAGGTAGCCGTGGCCGGCGTGGACCTCGAGCAGGTCGAAGCCCGCCTCGGCCGCCATCCGCGCCGAGGCGACGAACTGGTCGCGGACCTCGTCCATGTCCGCCCGCGTCATCTCGCGCGGGACCTGGCTGTGGGCGTAGTAGGGCAGCGGCGAGGGCGCGATCAGCGGCCAGTTGCCGTCCTCGAGCGGCTGGTCGATGCCCTCCCACATCCGCTTCGTCGAGCCCTTGCGCCCCGAGTGGCCGATCTGGCAGCCGAACCGCGCGCCGCCGTGGGCGTGGACGTAGTCGACGATCCGCCTCCACGCGGGCAGGTGCTCGGGCGCGTAGAGGCCGGTGCAGCCGGGGGTGATCCGCCCGCGCGCCGAGACGCAGACCATCTCGGTCATGACCAGGCCGGCGCCGCCCTGGCCGCGGCTGCCCAGGTGGACGAGGTGGAAGTCGCCGGGAACGCCGTCGACGGCCGAGTACATGTCCATCGGCGAGACGACGACGCGGTTGGCCAGCTCGACGTCGCGCAGGCGCAGCGGCGTGAACATCGGCGGCGGCATGCGGCCGTCGACCTCGTGCCCGCCCACCCGCGCGTCGAGCGCCTCCTCCTCGACGCGGCGCACGAACGGCGCGTCGCGCAGCGTCAGCTCCGCGTGCGTGATCCGGCGGCTGCGCGTGAGCAGGTTGAAGGCGAGCTGCAGCGCGTCCTGGCCGGCGTAGCGGTCGATGCCCTCGAACCACTCGAGGCTGGCCTGGGCGGCGCGCTGGGTGCTCTCCACGATCGGGCGCCGCTCGGCCTCGTAGGCGGCGACGGCGGCGTCGAGGTCGTCGCCGTTCTCGTGGAAGGCCCACGCCAGCGCGACCGCGTCCTCCATCGCCAGCTTCGTCCCTGAGCCGATCGAGAAGTGCGCGGTGTGCGCGGCGTCGCCGATCAGGACGACGTTCTCGTGGCGCCAGCGCTCGTTGCGGACCGTCGTGAAGCGCAGCCACTTGGAGTTGTTGGACACGACCGCGTGGCCTCCGAGCTCGTCGGCGAACAGCTCGGCGCAGAAGGCGATGCTCGCCTCGTCGCTCTCGCCCGGGCCGAGGCCCTCGGTCGCGATCGCGTCCAGGCCGGCGCCCTGCCAGAAGCGCTCGCCGGCCTCGACGATGAACGTGCTCATCGTCGCGTCGTAGGGGTAGCCGTGGACCTGGACGATGCCGTGCTCGGTCTCCTTGACGAAGAACTTGAAGGAGTCGAAGACGAGGTCCGTGCCGAGCCACATGTAGCGGCAGCGGCGCGGGTCCAGCGACGGCCGGAACGTCTCGGCGAAGCGGTGGCGCAGGGCGCTGTTGAGGCCGTCGGCGGCGAGCACGAGGTCGTGCGAGGCGAGCTCCTCGTAGGGCGGCGTCTCGGCGTTGAAGTGGATCGTCACCCCGAGCTCGAGCGCGCGACGCTGGAGGATGCCCAGCAGCGCTCGCCGGCCGAGCGCGGCGAAGCCGTGGCCGCCGGAGGTGATCACCTGGCCGCGCAGGTGGATGTCGATGTCCGTCCAGCGCGCGAACTGCTCGGTGATCGCCGCGTAGCTCTCCGGGTCGGCGTGCTCGAAGACGGTCAGCGTCTCGTCGGAGAAGACGACGCCGAAGCCGAACGCGTCGTCGGGCGCGTTGCGCTCCCAGACGGTGATCTCGTGCGCCGGCTGGGAGCGCTTCATGAGGATCGCGAAGTACAGGCCGGCGGGTCCTCCGCCGGACACCGCGATCCTCATCCCCGGGCGCATCGCCATCGCAGCTCCAAACATAGCGTCTCTGTGACGGTCGTCAACACAGCACTACCTATTTGGCCGCATCGCCGATCGCCTCGCGGACGTAGTCGAACGCCGGGCCCTCGAGCCGCTCGACCAGCCCGTGGAACGTCTCCCACGCGCGCGGGCCGGGCCAGTCGCGCGGCAGCGCCTCGACCGGCAGGCCCGCGTCGAGGAACGGCAGCGGCCGCCACTCCGACAGCACGAGCACGTGGTCGACGAACGCGTCGCGGCCGCCGGGCGTCTGCGAGCGCCAGCGCCTCGCCATCGGCGCGGCCGCCCGCTGGAAGGCCACGTAGCGGGCTCGCAGCTCGGCGAGGTCCCACGACTGCGCGACGAGGTCGGCGGGCGTGCCGAACGCCTCGTAGTGGGCGCGGAACATCTGCACGTAGCCGGCCAGGCCGCGGCGGACGAGCGCCTCGCGCGTCTCGGCCTCGACGTGCCACGGGGCGATCCAGACCGCCGAGGACAGGTTCCCGTAGCCCAGCCAGGCCAGCAGCGAGCGCAGCGCGTGGCGGTCGGCGCGCTTGGAGTCCGGCACCGAGAAGACGGCGAGGACCCAGCCGTCGTCGAGCAGCGCCGCCCGCGGCCGACCGTAGATCCGCGCGTCGCCCTCCTCCAGCAGCCGGTGCCCCGACTCGCTCATCCGGTAGCCGGCCGCCCCGCCGCGGCGCTCGGGGACGACGATCCCGCGGCGCTTGAAGCGCGAGACGGCCGAGCGCACCGACTGCTCGTCGACGCCGAGCTCGTCCATCAGCCGGATCAGCCCGGCGATCGAGATCCACTCGTCGAGCCGCCGCACGTAGGCGCCCAGCACGGTCAGCAGCAGGGCGCGCGGGGGGAAGCCGTTGCCGTTGGCCACTAGCCGCCCTCGCCCGTCTGCGCCGGCGCGGCGAGCGCCGCGTCCAGGGCCCTGCCGTCCTCGTCGGCCAGCGCCGCGTCGCGCAGCGCCGCCAGGCGACCGGCGGCGCCGGGCTCGCCGACCAGCGAGCGGGCCGCCGCCATCAGCTTCGCGAAGCTCTCCGAGCCGTGCGCGTGCGTCGCCCCGTAGCCCTTGAGCACGCGCTGGCACTCGACGATCTCGCGGGCGAGCTCGGGGTCGGCCTCGGCGGCCGCCAGCGCCTGCTCGAGCCAGGCCTCGATCGCCGCCTGCTCGCGCACGAAGCGCAGCGAGCGCGGTCGCAGCGGCCGCATGCGCGCCAGCGTGCTCAGCAGCGTGTAGCCCCACACCGAGCTGGTGTTGAGGATCATCCCCTTGTGCGTGAGCCGGTGGACGAGGCCGCCGAACCAGCGCGCCTCGCGCAGCCGCGCGCCGAGCCGCGAGGGCATCGTGTCGGTGATCTCGTCGATCTGCGGATGCAGGAACTCGCGCACCTCGACGAGATCGCCCGGACGCGCCCGGGCCTCGTCGCGGATGCGCTCCATGCGCTGCTGGCGGGTCTTCTGCAGCGCGACGTGGATCGTGTCCTGGTAGGCCATCCACAGCGCGACGTGGCGCGCCGCCTCGGTCGTCAGCGCGGCGGCCCCGCCGGGGTCGGGCTCGACCGCGGCGAAGCGGCCGAGGCGCTCGAGGTAGCGCTCGGCGTAGGCGACGTCCTGGTAGACGGCGGTGCGGACGATGCCGTGCAGCGCCATCGAGCGCGACGCCGCGGGCAGCTCGGCGACGCGCTGCGCGAGCTCGCGCAGGTCCGGGCCGACGAGCGACGCCGGGTCGGCGGCGGCGATCTCGTTGCGGCGCCGCTCCTCGGCCTCCTTGGCCGCCTCCTCGTCGTCGAGCGGCGCGGGCGCGTCGCCCGGCGGCCAGGCGGTGATCGGCAGCGCCGCGGAGGTGGCCGGCTCGGCGGCGGGCCGCGGCGGCTCGGCGGTCGCCGCCTCGTAGCCGGCGGCGAAGCCCGCCAGCGACGCCTCGACGCCCTTGCCGAAGGCGCGGATGCGCTCCTCGAACTGCTCGCGCGCGAAGGGCAGCGCGCCCGAGCCGGCCAGCGCGCCGAACAGCGACGCGCTGATGACCGTGCCCGCCTGCTCGGCGAGCCTGGCGAAGTCGGCGGCGACGAGCCGCTTGGAGGAGCGCGCGGCGGCCGCCAGCAGCTCGGCGCCGTCGACGCGGCCGTCGCCGAGCGCCATCTTCTCGTCGATCGAGTAGACGCGGCTGGTCGAGGCGATCAGCGTCGTGCGGTCGGGCGTCGCGAAGCCGCGCTGGATCGCGCGCCCGGACTCCATCAGCTCGGAGGCGATGACGACGTCGACCTCGCCGGGGGTGGGGAAGATGCTCATCACCGGCGCGGCGCGGCCCTCGCCGAGGGCGGCGGGCCGCGGGTCGCCCTCGCCCGGCGGCGGCAGCATCTCGACGTAGTAGACGGTGGCGCCGGTGCGCTGGGCGACGCCCGCCACCGACGTGTTCTGCGCCGTCCAGCCGCCGTGCTCGGCGAGCGCGACGATCCAGTCGGCCAGCACGCCGCCGCCCTCGCCGCCGAGGGCGAGGATGGCGAGCGTGATCGGCCGGCGCCCCTCGGACCAGCTCGACATCAGGTCGCGACCGGCTCGAAGCGCGCGGCGCGACGCTCGATCCCGCGAGACGCGACGCGGATCCACCACGCGCGCACGCGCGCGAGCAGCCGGTCCCTCAGCGTCGGGTTGTGGACGACGTCGGTCCGGTAGAACGACGGGCACAGCACGGCCGCGTGCGCGTTGGCGCCGCAGACGCCGCAGCCGACGCAGCTCGACAGGACCGTCGCCACCGGGTCGGTGCGCATCGGGTCGGGGTTGGCCTTGATCGACAGCGACGGGCAGCCCGAGATGCGGATGCAGGCGTGGTCGCCGGTGCACGTCTCGGCGTCGACGCCGAAGCGCTCGCGCACGACGCGCTTGCCCTGCTTGAGCGCCTTGGCCGTCTCGGGGCGGACGCGCCGCTGGCGGTTGAGCTGGCACTCGCTCTGCATGACGAGCACCTTCGGCCCCGGCTGCTCGGCGGTCAGCGCGTCGAGCCAGGCGTCGCGCACCGCGCCGACGTCGTAGGTGTCGTCGATCGTCCGCGCCCACTCGACGCCGACGCCGCGCACGGCCTTCTCGATCGGGTGCTGCGTCGAGCGGGTCGGCAGCGGCGCCTTCGAGGACAGCAGGTCCTGGCCGCCGGTCGCCGCGGCGTAGTTGTTGTCGACGATCGTGACGACCTGTGGGCTCTCGTTGAAGACGGCGTTGCCGACGCCGCTGGTCAGGCCGTTGTGCCAGAAGCCGCCGTCGCCCATGATCGCGATGCTCGGCCGGTCGGCGTCCTTGGCCGACAGCGCCGCCGCCCCGGCCGAGCCGAGGCCGTAGCCCATCGTCGTCGCGCCGATCTCGAACGGCGCGTTGATCGCGAACAGGTGGCAGCCGATGTCGGCGCTGACGTGGTGCCTGCCGGTCTCGCGCTCGGCGAGCTTGAGCCCGCTGAAGATCGGCCGCTCGGGGCAGCCGGTGCACAGGCCGGGGGCGCGCGCGCCGACGACCTGCGGCGCGACGCGCGGCGCGAACGGGCTCGCCGGGTCGTCCGCGTCGCGCAGCAGCGCCGGCTCGTGCTCGATCGCGTCGGGCAGGTGGCGCCGCAGGAACGCCGACAGCCCGCGCGTGATGACGGTCGTCGTGTACTCGCCGGCCATCGTCAGCATGTCCTTGCCGTGCAGCGCCGTGTCGAGGCCGGCGCGGCGCAGGATCGCGCTGAGGCTCTGCTCGATGTAGTCGGGCTGGCCCTCCTCGAGCAGCAGCACCGCGCGCTTGCCGGCACAGAACGCGACGACCTCCTCCTCGACGACGGGATAGGTCACGTTCATCACGTACAGCGGCAGCTTCGTGCGGCCATAGGGATCCGAGCAGCCGAGCAGCTCGAGCGAGCGGTTGAGCGTGTTGTAGAGCCCGCCCTGGGTGATGATCCCGACGTCGGCCGCGCCGTCGGCGAAGACCTCGTTGAGCCCGCGCTCGGAGATGAAGCGCACGGCCGCGGGCCAGCGCTCGGCGATCTTCTCCTTCTCGTGCAGGAAGCTCGCCGGCGGCAGCACGATGCGGTCGACGGCGCGGACCGGGTTCTCCATCGCCTGCTTGACCGTCATCGGCGGGCGCACGTTGTCCTTGGCGACGAAGCTGCCGTGCACGTGGCAGGAGCGCAGGCGCAGGTCGAGCATCACCGGCGTGTGCGACGCCTCGGAGAGCTCGAAGCCCGTCTCGACGGCCTGCACGATCGTCGGCACGTCGACGCGCGGGTCCAGCAGCCACATCTGCGACTTCATCGCGAACGCGTGCGCGCGCTCCTGCATGATGCTCGACCCCTCGCCGTAGTCCTCGCCGAGGATCACCAGCGCGCCGCCGGTGACGCCGCCGCTGGAGAGGTTGGCCAGCGCGTCGGAGGCGACGTTGAGGCCGACCGTCGACTTGTAGGTCACCGCGCCGCGCAGCGGATAGTGCACCGACGCGGCGAGCATCGCCGAGGCCGTCGCCTCCGACGCGCTGTTCTCGAAGTACACGCCGAGCTCGGCGAGGATCTCCTGCGCGTCGCCGAGCACGTCCATCAGGTGCGAGATCGGCGCGCCCTGGTAGCCGCCGACGTAGGCGACGCCGGACTGCAGCAGCGCCTTGGTGACGGCGAGGATGCCCTCGACGTGCAGCGTCGTCCCGGCGCCCTCGCGCAGCACCTGGACCTCGTTGGCGAACGACCGCTCGGCCATCGCTCAGCCCTGCCTCTCCGCCGGGACCAGCGCCAGCGCGCGGGTCGGGGCGCCGGTGCCGTCGACGAGCTTCAGCGGCGCCACGACGATCACCGCGCCGGTCGGCGGCAGCTCACCGAGGTTGGCGAGCTGCGTGAGGCCGTAGCGGTCGTTGCCGAGCAGGTAGTTGTGCAGCGGGTAGACGGGGTCGAAGCCGCCGGCGGCGCCGGCGTCGATGCCGACGGTCTCGACGCCGAAGCCCGAGATCCCGCGCTCGGTGCCCAGCCACCGGGAGGCCTCGACGTCGGGCCCCGGCGTGACCGGCCCGTCCGGGCCGGCGTTGAGGAACGCCGCCTCGTCGTGGGCGCGCGCGTCCCAGCCGCAGCGGAACAGCACCCAGGCGCCATCGGGGATGCGCCCGTGCTCGTCCTCGAAGGCCTCGAGGTCGGCGACCGTCAGCAGGTAGCCGGGGTCGGCGGCGGCCTGCGCGGACTTGTCGATCACGATCGCGGGGCCGACGAGGCGGCTCGGGTCGACCGACGCCACGTCCTTGCCGTCGCGGCCGCTGATCCAGTGGATCGGCGCGTCGAAGTGCGTGCCGTGGTGCTCGCCGATCTCGAGCACGTCCCAGGCCCACGCCGGCCCGGCCTCGTCGTAGCGGCTGAGCGTGCGGCGCGAGAGCTTCGGCGTGTTCGCGAACGGCTCGGGCAGGATCAGCACCGGCGTGCTCTCGCTCAGGGGCTGCGTGAGGTCGACGACGCGCACGGACCCGTCGGCGAGGCCCGCCAGGAGGGCCGTGGTCGCGTTGCTGGACTCGATCGACATGGTGCTCCTTGTCTTAGTTGGGAGTTGGATGCCCCTCGGTGGGAGTCGGTTGCCCGTCGGCGGCCGACCCGGCCCTGCGCAGGCCGGGCAGGCGGATCGCCCCTGGGCCGATGATGCCCGAGGGACGGAAGATCAGGACCGCCGCCATCGCCGTCCCGACGATGATCTGGGTCGTGCCCGAGGGGACGTCGACGTGCCAGCCGAACAGCGAGGTGCCGTTCTCGGCCAGCGAGAACCACGAGTCGACCGCGCTGACCAGGAGCGCGCCGACGACGGCGCCCAGCAGGCTGCCCGACCCGCCGACGACCAGCATCGCGAGCGTGATGAACGTCAGGTCGAGGAAGACCGAGTCGATGCTGAGCGGCAGCAGGTGGATGTAGAGGCCGCCGGCGAGGCCGGCGAGCGCGCCCGAGAGCGTGAAGGCGATCAGGCGCTGGACGTGGATCGAGGCGCCGATCGCGCGGGCGGCCGCGGCGTCCTCGCGCGTAGCGCGCAGCAGGCGGCCCCAGCGGCTGCGCGAGTACAGGAACGCGGCGACGACGCAGATCCCGGCGCCGATCGCGCCCTGCAGCATCCCGGTCGTCTCCGGCACCGAGGAGAAGGTGTTGGTCCCGGGGCCGAGCGCCGTCTCGTACTGGAGCAGGTTGTGGGTGATCTCCAGCACCGCGAACGTGGCGATGCCGGCGGACAGCCCGGACAGGCGCGTCAGCGGGAAGCCGACGACCAGCGCGACGACGCCGCCGACGAGCGCCGCGAGCGCGAGCGACGGGACGTTGGCGACGTGCGTGGCGGCGAGGAAGTGCGCGAGGCCGGGCATCGTCGCCGGCTTCTCGGCGACCGGCACCGACAGCACGCCCGCCGTCCACGCGCCCAGCGCGACGAAGCTGATGTGGCCGAACGACAGCACCCCGGAGTTGCCGACGAACACGTACAGCGCGGTGACGATCGCGACGTTGACCAGCGCGTCGGTGAAGTACGTCTGCGAGGACTGCGAGACGAGCGCGCCGAGCAGCGCCGTGGCGGCGACCAGCGCCAGCGGCAGGGCGAGCCCGCTCAGCTCCGCGCCGCGCCTCACACGCGCTCCACGGTGCGGGAGAGGTCGAACAGCCCGCGCGGGCGGACCAACAGCACGAGGATCACGGCGGCGAACACGAACGTCGGCAGGTACTGGCTCTGGTCGGTCGGCAGCGCCCCGCCGAGCAGGCCGCTGACGAACCCGATCAGGAAGCCGCCGAGCGTGGCCGGGACGATCCGGTTCAGCCCGCCGACGACGACGCCGGCGAGCACGACGATCGTGTCGTTGAGCGCGAAGTCCGGCGTCACCAGCGGCGTCTGCACGGTCAGCATCACGGCGACGATCGCGGCGAGCACGCCGGACAGCAGCACCGCGAAGAAGATCACGCGGTTGGCGCGCACGCCGAGCATCCGCGCGGTCGAGAAGTCCATCGACGCGGCGCGCATGTGCAGGCCGATCGAGGTGCGGTCGATCAGCAGCCGCAGGCCGACCAGCGCGGCCGCGGCGACGAGGATCGCGACGATCGCGATCCTGCGGATCTCGACGCCGAGGATCGTCCACGGCTGGTTGAGCGTCGCCAGCGACGCCGCGGTCTTGCCCAGCGAGCCGAACCACAGCAGCGCGATGCTCTCCAGCAGGAAGGCGACCGCGAACGTCGCGACGAGCATCACCGCCGGCGCGTGACCGCGCAGCGGCCGGAAGACGAGCCGCTCCATGAGCACCGACAGCACGAGCACCACGGCGAAGCAGAGGACGATCCCGGCCCACACCGGCCAGCCCCACTGGGAGGCCATCGCCAGGGCGAACGCCCCGGCCATGACGAGCTGGCCGTAGGCGAAGTTGACCAGCCGCAGCACGCCGAAGACGAGGCCGATGCCGACCGCCATCAGCGCGTAGATCGCGCCGAGCGAGAGGCCGTCGGCGAGCGTCTGCCAGGTGAAGCTCACGACAGGTAGCTCCCCACGAGGCGGTCGAGGTCGCCCGCGTCCTGCGGGCCCAGCTGCGCGCGCACGACGCCGCCGGCCAGGACGTGGCTGCGGCTCGCCGCGGCCACGGCGCGCTGCGCGCGCTGCTCGACGAGCAGCACGGCGAGGCCGCGGTCGCGGATCGCGGCCAGCGCGTCGAAGACCGCGTCGACGATCAGCGGCGCGAGGCCCAGCGAGGGCTCGTCGAGCAGGATCACGTCGGGCTCGGCCGCGAGCGCGCGCGCGATCGCGAGTTGCTGCTGCTGGCCGCCGGAGAGCGCGCCGGCGTGGCGGGCGCGGAACCGGCCGACGATCGGGAAGAGCTCGACGATCGAGTCCAGCAGCTCGAGCTCGCCGCCCCTGGCGCGCCGCGCCGCGAGGCCCAGCCGCAGGTTCTCCTCGACGGTCAGCTCGGCGAAGATGCGCCGGCTCTCGGGCACGAGCGCCACGCCGGCGCGGGCGATGTCCTCGGGCTGCGCGCCGATCAGCTCGCGCTCGCCGACGCGCACGCTGCCGCTCGCCGGGGCGAGGCCCATGATCGCGTGCAGCGTCGAGGACTTGCCGGCGCCGTTGGGCCCGACGAGCGAGACGATCTCGCCCGGCGCCACCGACAGCGACAGCTCGCGGACGGCCTCGACGCCGCCGTAGCGCACGCGCAGCCCCTCGACCCGCAGGCTCATGCCTCGTGCACCGGCGACTCGCCGAGGTAGGCGGCCGCGACGTCGAGGTTGGAGCGGATCTGCTCGGGGGAGCCGCCGGCCAGCACCTGCCCATGATCGAGCACGACGATGTGGTCGCAGGTCTCCATGATCAGCGCCATGTTGTGGTCGATCAGCAGCACGCCGGCCCCGTGCTCGCCGGCGATCGAGCGGACCAGCGCGGCGAAGTCCGGGACCTCGGCCTCGGGCAGCCCGGCGGCGGGCTCGTCGAGCAGCACGAAGCGCGGCTCGGTGGCGAGCGCGCGGGCGACGCCGAGGCGGCGCTCGTCGCCCTGGGGCAGCGCGGCGGCGGGCGCGTCGGCGTAGCGGTCGAGGCCGAGCCGGGCCAGCAGCGCGCTCGCGCGCCGCGCCGCCTCGCGCGGGCCGGCGCCGACGCCGAGCGCCGAGACCTCGACGTTCTCGCGCACCGACAGCGCGCGGAACCCGTGGCTGTGCTGGAAGGTGCGGGCGAGGCCGTGGCGGCCGCGCCGGTGGGGTGGCCAGCTCGTCAGGTCCTGGTCGCCGAGCGCGACGCTGCCCTCGTCGGGGCGGTCGAAGCCGCTGAGCACGTTGACGAGCGTGGACTTGCCGGCCCCGTTGGGGCCGATCAGGCCGACGACGTGGCCCCGCCCCAGCTCCAGGTCGACGCCGCGCAGCGCCTGCACGCCGTCGAACGAGCGCGACACGGCGGACGCCCGGAGGATCTCCCCGGGCGTCCGCTGCGCGTCGGCTGAGGCGAGCGCCGTCAACTCAGATCGTCGGGACGACCTTGGCCCTGATGAGCTTGACGAACTTCGCCTTGTTGTCGTTGATGCTCATCACCCGGTACTGGCGTCCGAACACCGTATGCCACTTCGACGAGAAGCTCACCTCGCCGGAGAGCGTCGACACGTCCTTGAAGGACTGCATGATCGACGCCAGCTTGGCGCCGTCGGTCGAGCCGTGCGCCCTGCGGATCGCGGTCGCGACGCCGTCGATCGCCGCCGGGCCGGTGACGAAGCCGCCGGTCGCCGCCTTGATCTGCTTGGCCATCGCCTTGACCGTCGGGTTGGGGTCGTCGCCGAAGACCGACGCGAACGTGACGTACCAGTAGTTGGTCACCGCCGGGCTCTTGGGCAGCCAGTACGTGCCGTCGCCCGCCCACGAGTTGAGGATCGGGGTGTTGTCGCCGGCGCTGCGCAGGCCCGAGACGAGCGTCGAGAGCGCGCCGAACGCGCCCGCCGTCGCCGTCACGATCACGTCGGCCTTGACGCCCTGCAGGCGGCTGATCGTGTTGTTGACGTCGTGGCCGCCGAGCGAGTGGTAGGTCTCCTCGTCGGCGATCTTGCCGCCGAGCTGCTGGAAGCGGGCCTTGAACGCGGCGACGACGTCCTTGAAGTAGACGATCACGCCGTCGGTCGCGAGCGCGGCCGTCTTCCAGCCCTTGCTCCACGCGAAGTCGGCCATGGCCGAGCCCTCGTCCTGGGCGACGTTGCCGTAGCTGAACGCCAGCGCGCCCTTCTTGCCGAAGCGCTTGGGGCCCATCTGGTCGGTGCCGATGCACGGCGAGACCGCGAGGATGCCGCGGTTGATCGCCTCCTGCACGACGGGGGCGCCGAGGTCGACGTCGCACGTCGAGAAGACGACCTTGGCGCCGCCGCTGATCAGCTTCAGCGCGCACGCCTTGGCCACCGCCGGCTTGTTGCCCTGCGTCTTGCACGTGGCGATCTTCAGCGGATGGCCGCTGACGCCGCCCTTGGCGTTGATCTGCTTGACCCGCAGCTGCGCCGCGGCGAGCGCCGGCATGTCGAACGGCGCCATCGACCCGGTGGCGTCGTACGCCCATCCGATCGTGATCGGCGTCGACGCAGCGCTGCTGCTCGTCGCCGCGACGGCGCCGACGGCGCCGATCGCCGCGATCGCGAGCACCGCGGCGGCGCTCTTCCTGCGTCCTCTCCTCATGTCACCTCGTCCTTGGTTGGTTGGTTTAGAGCCGGCGAAAGGCTCCGGCGCACTGCATCGCGGGCGCGGGCCAGCGTCTCGAGCGCCGGCGCGGCCCAGTGGGAGTCGGGCAGCTCGGTTCCGAACGTGCCGTCGTCGGAGAAGATCTCGACGTCGTAGAGGCCGTCCCAGCCCGCGGCGTCGAGCGCCGCCAGGATCGCCGGGACGCCGGCGACGCCCTCGCCGGGCAGCGCGCGGTCGGCCCAGGCGCGCGGCGGGTCGCGGTAGTCGCAGACGTGGACGCCGGCGAAGCGGCCGATCTCGGAGGCGATGTCGTCGAATAGCGTCGGCGTGTTCCACAGGTGCCAGACGTCGAACTGGATGCCGATCGCCGGCGGGTCGCCCGCGTCGCGCAGCAGCTCGATCGCCTCCGGGATCGAGAAGACGATCGACCACGGCTCGCCGTCGATCCGCTGGTAGGGCTCCAGCGCGATGCGCAGGCCGAGGCGCTGGGCCTCGGCGCCGATCGTCCGCAGGCCCTCGACGACGATCGAGCGCGCCTCGTCGGGGTCGCGCCCGGCGCCGCTGCCGGTCACGCAGACAACGGCGGCCGGCGCGAAGGCGGCGAGGCGCTCGAGCGACGCGCAGTAGGCGTGCAGGCGCTCGGCGGGGTCGTCGGGCGGGCCGAGCAGCGGCATCGGCAGGATCGACGGCACGGCCGTGACCGCCGAGGCGCGCTCGAGCCCGCTGGCCTCGAGCAGCTCGAGCGACTCGGCGTCGCCGCCGTCGGGCAGCTTCATCTCCCAGATGCCGATGCCGTCGAGCCCGGCCGCGGCGTAGTCGCGGACGTCGTCGGCGAAGGACGATCGGAATGTCGAGATCTGCGAGACCGAGATGCGCGGCGTCAAGCCCTACCCCCGCGGCGATCGTATAACGGAATTATGATCGTCGTCAATGACGCGCCATATCGCGAGCCGGGGCTCAACGGCGCAGCAGGCGCGTCAGCGGCGAGCCGCGCAGGAGCTGCTCGGCGACGAGCGCGCCCGACCCGCCGCCGAGGCCGGGGCCCGGGTGGGTCGAGGCGCCGACGTGCCAGACGCCGGGCGCCGGCGTGCGGTGCGGGGCGCGCCAGAGGAAGCTCTGGTCGAGCGCCAGCGAGCCGCCGTAGGGATCGCCTCCCACGAGGTTGACGTTGGCGGCCTCGAGGTCGGCGGGCGAGAGCGCGACGCGCCGCAGGATCGAGGGCTCCAGGTTCGGGACGTGGCGCGCGAGGCGCGCCTGGATGCGGTCGGCGTAGCGCTCGCGCAGGTCCTCCGTCCAGGCGCCGTCGCCGGCGTCGATCTCGCCCGCGGCGTCGCCCTTGACGTGCCGTGGCAGCTCCTGCAGCTGGATCCAGAGGATCCCCTTGCCGTCGGGCGCCCGCGAGGGGTCGATCGTCAGCGGCTGGCCGACGACGATCGTCGCCTCGGCCGGCAGCAGGCCGCGGTCGGCCTCGTTGACCGCGCGCGAGACGCCGTCGAGGCCGGGCGTGAGGTGCACGATCGCCGTGCGGCCGAGGCGCTCGTCGCCCGCCCAGCGCGGCGGCTCGGAGAGCGCGAAGTGGATCTGCATCTCGGCGCGCCCGTAGCGGAACGGCCGCTGCGTCGGCGCCGCCGGCGCGCCCTCCAGCAGGCCGCCGTAGAGCGCCGTCGGGGTGACGTTGCAGACGACCGCCCGGCGCGCCGCGACGACCTCGCCGTCGGCGAGCCGCACGCCGCCGGAGAAGACGCCGACGACGTCGGCCCGCGTCCGGCACGTCCCGCCCTGCTCGCGCACGTAGGCGACGAGCGCGTCGGCGAGCCGGGCTCCGCCGCCGACGGGGATCGGCAGGCCGCCGTCCTGGATCGCGACGGCGATCACCTGCGCCATGTAGCCCGAGGCGGCGGCGTCCGGGCCCAGCCCGGTGTGCAGGACCCAGGGCGCGAGCAGCCCGTGCGCCTTCGGCGAGGCGAACGTCGTCTCCAGCCAGTCGCGTGCGGAGACGAGCAGCTCGCCGGCGAAGTCGCGCGCGCCCTCGCGGCCCAGCCGGCGGATCGCCCGCCAGGCGAGCGCCGCGCCGGCGCGCGACCACAGCTCGGTGCCCAGCACGCCGAAGGCGAGGTCGGCGTTGGGCAGGAAGCGCGCGAGCGCGTCGTGCCACTCGGGGCCCAGCTCGCGCGCGTTCTCCTCGGCGCCGCGCAGCAGGAAGGCGCTGTCGCCGTCCGGGAAGGCGGTCGCGCTCGGCAGGTCGGTGTTGCGGTACTCGAGGCCGTGGCGCGCGAGGTCCGCGGCGAGCTGCGGGTGCGCGGGCCCGCCGACCCACAGCGGGTGCCAGGCGCTGAAGACGTCGTGCGCGAAGCCCGGCTGCGTGATCTCGGCGGTGCGGATCGCACCGCCGAGCCAGTCGTTGCGCTCGAGCACGCAGACGTCCCAGCCCGCCTTGGCCAGCAGCGCCGCGCAGGCGAGGCCGTTGACGCCGGAGCCGACGACGATCGCATCGTGCTGGGCCATGGCGCGCTCCCGGTCCGATCGCGCGCTCAGCGGGCGGCCACCGAGCTCTTCCGGGACGCCTTCTCGGCGGCCTGCTCCATGAGCGGCCTGACCTTGGTGGCGAACAGCTCCTGGGTCTTGAGCGACTGCTCGAGCCCGACGCCGCCGTAGTGGCAGATCAGGCAGAACTCGTCGAACCGGAAGCGGTCCCAGAGGTCGATCAGCTGCTGGGCGACGCGCTCCGGGCTGCCCGCGTAGACGATCTCGTGGTCGAGCAGCTGCTCGTAGGAGAGGTTGCGGGTGTTGGGGAAGTCGTCGGCGGCGTAGAAGCCGTAGCCGGCGTCGATCAGGCGCTGGCGGCCCTCGGGGCTGCGGTCCAGCGAGTCCATCGGCGAGACGTTGAAGTCGATGAAGCCCTTCAGCGGCACGCGCCCCTCCTCGACGGCCCTGTCGTGGTCCTCGTCGAGGTTGACCGCCTTGATGTAGGCGAAGTTCGAGGGCTTGCCGGCCGCCTCGCAGGCGGCGTGGTACTGGGCGATCGCCTCCTCGAAGGCGACGTTCGGGGCCGGGCCGCCGAGCGCGATCCCCCAGCCGTTCTCGACCGCGCGCGGCACCCACTTGGCGCTCGTGCCGACCTGCCAGATCGGCGGGTGGGGCTTCTGCAGCGGCCGCGGCACGACCGCGAGGTCATGCGCCTTGTAGTGCTTGCCGTCGTAGGAGAAGCGCTCGTTCGTCCAGGCCGCCAGCAGGATGTCGACGCACTCGGGGAAGCGCTCGATGCTCTCCTCCAGGGCGATGTTCGCCGGATCCTGCAGCCACGCGTGGCCGCGGCCGATGCCGACGTCGAAGCGCCCGTCGAGCAGGATGTCGGCGAGCGCCAGCTCGCCGGCGAGGACGAACGGGTTGTGCAGCGGCAGCGTGTGGCAGAGAGCGCGGAAGCGGATGTCCCTGGTCCGCTGGGCCAGCGTCGCGAACAGCGCCAGCGGCGCGGTGCTGATCGAGAACTGCTCGAACCACGGGTGCTCGACGCAGCAGTAGACGCCGTATCCGAGCCGGTCGGCGGCGACGCCGACCTCGAGCGCGTCGTGGATCAGCTTGGCGTGGTCGCCGCCGGGCGGGCACTGGATCTCCGTGTAGGTACCGAACCTGAGGGCCACGTCTCCTCCTATCGACGGATCGACCGCGTATAGCGGGTCGGTGATGGACGACAAGAACGCAGTATGCCTGGACGGGCGCCGCGCGTGAAGGGGCGCCGCCCGCGCGGGCGCCCGGCGCGCGCCGCGCGGTGAGTCCCGCGTCCGCGCCGGCAGAGCCTCGTCTTCGCGTGGCGACCGACGCGCTCGAGGCGGAGCGCGCCGAGGTCGCCGCGGTGGCG
>DASZVK010000096.1:0-2865 GCA_035547175.1 Solirubrobacteraceae bacterium | reverse complement strand
GGTACCTGGGGATCGCCCACCTCCAGCACCTGCCGCTGCCGCTGGCCGACCCGCCCTCGGCCAAGCCCGACAAGCTCCTGGAGTACTGGTTCCCGGCGATCCTCGTGCTCGGCTGCGGCGCCTGGCTGGCTGTCTGCCTGCGCGACCGCCGGCCGGCGCGCGACTGGGCGGCGGCGCCGCTGCTCGCGGTCGGGCTGGGGCTGCTGCTCTCGCGCCCGGACGAGTTCCACCTCGTGCCGCTGTCGGTCGCGCTGGCGGTCGCGGTCGCGATGCGCCCGACGCCGGCGCTGCTCGTCGTGCTGGCGCTGATCGCGCTGCACGGCGTCGACCGGCGGCTGGGGCAGGCGCTGCACCCGCCCGGACACGCGGCCGTGCCGGGCGGCGCCGGCGACGGCGTGTGGACGAGCCCGCAGGACGCCGCCGCGCTGCGCGGGCTGATCCCGTACGTGCGGCGGCTGGCGCCGCCGGGCGAGCCGGTGTTCGTCGCCGTCCCGCGCTGGGACCGCGTGCGCGTCGGCGACCCGGAGCTGAACGTGCTGCTCGACCGCGCCAACCCGACGCGCTACGACGTCGTCCAGCCGGGGCTGGTCACGAAGGCCTCGGTCCAGCGCGAGATGGTGCGCGACCTGGCCGGCACGCGCGTGGTCGTCGTCTGGCACGGCGCGGCGGCGACGGCGGTCGAGGACAACGGCTCGGCGCGGTCCAGCGGCGTGCACGTGCTCGACCGCTACCTCGCGCGTGAGTTCCGGCCCGACCGGCGCTTCGGCGACTACCGGGTGCTGGTGCGGCGCTAGCGTCCTCGCGATGCGTCGCAGCCTCGTCGCCGGGATCGTCCTCGTCCTCGTCGTCGTCCTCGTCGCCGCCGCGACGGCGGCGGCCAAGGTGCGCACCGGGCCCGCGGGCGCGGCGTTCTACGCGCCGCCGAGCCCACTGCCGAAGGGGACGCACGGCGCGCCGATCTGGCAGCGGCCGCTGAGCGGGCAGGCGACGCTCAAGGGCGGCGCCAACTCGCTGCTGCTCTACCGCTCGACCGGGCTGGCCGGCAAGGGCGTCGCCGTCTCCGCGGTGCTGACCGTGCCGCGCGGCAAGGCCCCCTCGGGCGGCTGGCCGATCGTCACGTGGGCGCACGCGACGTCGGGCCTCGCCGACGCCTGCGCGCCGTCGCGGGCCAACGTCCTGCTCGGCTACGACCACCCGCTGCTCGAGCGCTGGCTGAAGGCCGGCTACGCGATCGTCCGCACCGACTACCAGGGGCTCGGCACGCCCGGGCCACACCCGTACCTCGACGGCGTCACCGAGGGCCGGGCCGTGCTCGACGCGGTCCTCGCGGCGCGTGTCGCCGACCCACGGATCGGCGCGAAGGTGCTGATCTCGGGCCACTCGCAGGGCGGTCAGGCGGCGCTGTTCGCCGCCGCCCTGGCGCCGAGGTGGGCACCGTCGCTGGACGTCCGCGGCACCGTCGCCTTCGCGCCGGCCTCGCACCTCTCCGAGCAGCTCTCGGCGCTCGCGACGTCGGGCGCGGCGGGCGGGACGGCGCTGGCGGCGATGGCGCTGCGCGGCCTCGACGTCGCGCAGCCGGGCCTGCACGTCGCGGCGCTGCTGACGCCGCAGGCCGCGGCGCTGTACCCGCGGATCGACGCCGATTGCCTGGCGGCGCTGTCGGGAGCCGACGCCTTCGGCGGGCTGCCGGGCGCCCAGCTGCTGGCGCCGGGCGCCGACCTGGCACCGATCGCCCGGGCGCTCGCCGCCGACGACCCCGAGGACCTGACGATCCGCACGCCGCTGCTGATCGAGCAGGGCACGGCCGACACGACCGTCCCGCCGGCGCTCACCGAGCAGACCGCCCGCTCGCTGAAGGCGACCTACAAGACGTACGCGGGCCTCACGCACGTGAGCCTCGTGCTCTCGGCGACGCCGCAGTCCGACGCGGTCGCGTTCGCCGAGCGGCGGCTGCGATAGCGCGCAGGGCGAACGCCCTAGACCCGGAACCGCAGCAGCGTGACGATCGCCTTGACGCCGTCGTGCCAGGTGATCTTCTTGCCCTCGGCGTAGGTGCGGCCGTAGTAGGAGATCGGGACCTCGTAGAGGCGCACGCGGCGGCGCAGGACCTTGGCCGTGACCTCGGGCTCGAAGGCGAAGTCGTCGGAGACGATCTCGATCGAGCGGATCAGGTCGCCGCGGAACGCCTTGTAGCCGACCTCCATGTCGCTGATCGTCGTGTTGTAGAGGACGTTGGTCAGCAGCGACAGGAAGCGGTTGCCGAGCTGGTGCCAGTAGAGGTGCGCGCGCTGGGGCTCGCCGCCGCGCAGGCGCGAGCCGTAGACGACGTCGGCGACGCCGCGGGCGAGCGGGTCGAGCAGCCGGGGGAGGTCGGCGGGGTCGTACTCGAGGTCGGCGTCCTGGACGACGACCCAGTCCCCGCGCGAGGCGGCGATGCCGGTGCGGACCGCGGCGCCCTTGCCGCGGTTGCGCTCGTGGCGCAGCAGCCGTACGCCGGGCAGCTCGGCGGCGACGCGCTCGACGATCGCCGCCGTGCCGTCGGAGGAGCCGTCGTCGACGACGAGCACCTCGCGCCGCCACGGCTCGTCGCCGTTGCGGGAGAGCGGCTCGGCGACGACACGTCGCAGCACCTGCTCGATCGTGGGGGCCTCGTCGAAGGCGGGGACGACGATCGACAGCAGCGGTGACGGCATCGGAGCTTCCATACCCTACGGAGGCGTGGTGTTGCGCTTGGCGATGCTCGCCGTCTGCGCCGCGGCCGTCGCGTCCGCGGTCACCCGGCTGCACGACGCGCACGCCTGCGAGCGCGCCGGCCGCGCCGCGTTCGCGATCGGCGCGAGCGGCTCGGCGGGCCCGGCCGGCGCC
>DASZVK010000095.1:0-22982 GCA_035547175.1 Solirubrobacteraceae bacterium | reverse complement strand
CGACCAGCGCGTCGAGCATCAACCGGCCGCTTTTGCCCAGCAGGTCCGAGGCGACGCAGTCGAGCTTGACGTTGGTGTCTTCCAGCGCCTTGTGCAGCCGCTGGGCCTCGCGCTGGCGCTCGGCGATCTGCGTCTTGCGATACCTGGTCAGCTGCCGCAGGTCACGGATCGGCTTCGGGGGCACGAAGTTCGCGCGCAGCAGGCCGGCTTCGGCCAGCTGACACAGCCACGCCGCGTCGCTCATGTCGGTCTTGCGGCCGGGGACCTGCTTGACGTGGCGGGCGTTGACGAGCATCAGCTCGAAGTCGTCTTCGAGGATGTGCCAGACCGGCTTCCAATACACGCCGGTGGCCTCCATCGCAACCTGCGTGACGTGGTGGGCGGCCAGCCAATCGCGCAGAGCGAGCAGACCTCGGACCGTGGTCTGAAACTCGGCCAGATGCGGCTCCCGGCCGTCATCGACGGCCGGGACACGCACGCACGCGGTGACACTGGCCTTGTGGACATCGAGCGCGCTGACGCGCTCGACGATGACATCCATCACAACTCCTCTCCGCCGATGACAAGGTCGTCGTCCGCGAGGGCCTGTGAGTTCAAAGAGTCTGATGAACGTGCTCGAGCAGCGACAGTCCGGAGTTCCGGAACAGACCCCCACGCCAAACTAGATGCCGGGCTCTCCCGCGCCATAGTGAATCGGCGTCCGCAGACGACAACCGCATCCATAGCAGCACCGTTTTCACCCGACCAGAGCCGGCCGCAGGCCGAGAGGAACTAGTCGAAGATCGTCTGGCCGCCGTCGACGCGGATGTCGATCGCGTTCAGATAGGCGGCCTCGTCGGAGGCGAGGAACAGCGCCACCTTGGCGACGTCCTCCGGCTCGCCGAGGCGCCTGAGCGGGTGGTTGCGGCGGATCTCGTGCATCGGGTGGCCGGGGTCCTCGAGGAACTCCGCGATCTGCGGCGTGACGATCAGCGCCGGGCTGATCGAGTTGGCGCGGATGCCGTGGCGGGCGCCCGACGCGGCGACGTGCCGCGTGAACGAGCGGATGCCGCCCTTGGCGGCGCCGTGGGCGGCCTGCTGCACGAACGACGCCACGCCGCGGTCGGCCGACACCGACGCCGTGTTGATGACGACGCCGCCGCCGCGCGCGATCAGGTGCGGCCAGGCGGCCTTCGTCACCATGAAGACGAGGTCCAGCTCGTTGCGGATCGTGAAGTGCCAGTCGTCGGGCGTGACGTCGTCGAACGGGCCGACCCGCGGCGTGCCGGCGTTGTTGTAGAGGACGTCGATGCCGCCGTAGGTCGCCACGGCGCTCTCGACCCACGCCGACGCCTGCCGCCAGTCGGCGAGGTCCACGGGCGCCGTCGAGGTCATCTCGCCGCCGTCGCCGCGCACGAGCCGCTCGGTCTCCGCGGCGCCCTCGACCTGCACGTCGCACCCGGCGACGCGGGCGCCCTCGGCGGCGAACAGCCGCGCGGCGGCGCGGCCCATCCCGCCGGCGGTGCCGGTGATCAGCGCGACCTTGCCGTCGAGCCGCCGGTGGGGCGCCGCCGTCATGCCGGCTCGGGCACGAGGAAGCCGTGGAAGCGGCCCTCGGGGTCGTGCCTGCGGCGCAGCTCCTCGAGCCGCGCCGCGTTCTCCTCGGTCATGTAGCGCGCGTCGGGGCGTGCGAGCAGGTTCTCGTCGGCGAGCTGGATGCCCTCCGAGATGTGCTGCAGGCGGTCCATGTGCTCGACCGGCCAGCGCGTGAGCTCCTCGTCGCGCGCCGGGTCGTGCCAGCCGGCGAAGGCGGCGAGGTAGAGCCTGGCCTGCACCGAGATCGCCGCGTCCTCGAGCGGCTGCGGGCGCCACGTGTACCAGAACAGGTGCGACTCGGGCGTGCGCATGTCGCGCAGGATCGCGGTCGCGAGCGGGACGACCTCGTCGGCCCCGGCGTCGGTCCAGACGTTGTCGACCGCCCAGCGCACGCCCTCGGGCTCGACCGAGTCGGGTCCGTCGTAGAGCGCCGTGAAGTCCGACGGCGTGATCTCGCCGATCATCAGCGCGCGGTCCCGCAGCGGGCATTCGTCGAGCCGCCGTATCGCCGTCAGCGCCTCGTCGTCGTCGTGCATCAGGACGTTGCACATCACCATCAGCGCGGTCCCGTCGTGCACGGTCCTGCCGTCGGGCAGCGTCGGCGTCGTGCCCATGATCGCGAACTCGAACTCGGCCGGCAGGGTGGGCTCGAACTCCATCGCCCAGCGCAGCAGCTCGTCGGCGTCGTCGAGCGAGTAGACGTCGGTGCGGCTGTAGATCGCCGTCGGCCGCGGATGGCAGCGGACCTCGAACGCCGTGACGATCCCGAAGTAGCCCGAGCCGGCGCCGCGCGCCGCCCACAGCCAGTCGGCGTTGAGCTCGGCGTCGGCGCGGATCAGCTCGCCGTCGGCGGTCACGACGTCGATCGCCTCGACGCTCATGCACGCCGGGCCGACCGCGCGCGAGTTCCAGCCCCAGCCGCCCTGCAGCAGGAAGCCGCCGATGCCCACGCTCGGGCAGTGCCCGGAGGGGAAGAACAGGCCGTGCTGCTCGAGCACGTTGTTGAGGTCGCGGCCCCTGACGCCGGGACCGACCCAGGCGGTGCCGGTCGCCGGCTGGAAGGAGATCGAGTCCAGGGCCGAGCAGTCGATCAGCATCCCGTCGCGCACCGACGACGCCGTCCAGCTGTGGCCGCCGCCGCGCGCCTTGACCTTCAGGCCGCGCGCCGCCGCCAGGCGGACGGCCGCGGCGACGTCGTCGGCGGACGTCGCGCGCACGATCACGTCCGGGTGGCGGTCGGGCTTGCGCTCGTTCCACACCGCCGCCAGCCGCGCCTCCTCGTAGCCGTCGTCGCCGCGCCAGAGGACCGCGCCCTCGATGCCGTGCTCGCTCATCCGCGTCTCGTCTCGCTCTCGTCGGGGCCGATCATCTCGACCAGGTTTCCGCAGGGGTCGTGCAGGAAGGCCATCCGCCGGCCCGGCTCGGGCGACGGGCGCGGCTCCCAGACGTTCGTGGCGCCGGCCGCGAGAGCCCGGGCGTGGGCGGCGTCGAGGTCGGCCACCTCGAAGGCGACGTGGCCGAGGCCGCGCGTGCGCATCGCCGCCGGAGGGTCGGCGCCGGCGAGGCCGGGCGAGGCCCCGGGCACCTCGAAGAGCTCGACGCCGGCGCCGCCGGGCGTGCGCAGCATCGCGCCGCGGACGCCGCCCGGGAGGTCGAACGAGAGCACCGGCTCGAAGCCGAACGCCGCCGCCCAGAAGGCCGCCGCCGCGTCGAGGTCGGGCACGCTGAGGCCGACGTGGTGGGGTGCGACGCTCACGACGACGTCACCTGCTCGATCCTGCGCCGCGTCCGCCAGGAGGCCTCGATCCGCCGTCCCAGCTTGACCAGCGGCGGCGGCGGGTTGGCGGCGACGCCGTCGGGCTGCTTGATCGCCGTCAGCGCGAGCAGGATCCCGGCGACGATCAGCTGGTACTTGCCGACGTTGAGCTCCTTGTCGACGAACGCGACGAAGAAGCCGTTGGCGGCCATCATCACGCCGGAGAACGCGGCGCCCCCGATCCGGCCGATCCCGGCGATGAACACCACCGCCAGGAGGTTGAGCGACGTGAAGGTCGCAAACGACGGCGGCGAGACGGTCTGCGTCTGGTAGGCGAGCAGCACGCCGCCGATCCCGGCGATCCAGGCCGACAGCGCGAACGCGATCAGCTTCGTCCGCGCGACGCGGATGCCGGCGGCGGCCGCGGCGCGCTCGTTGGAGCGAATCGCGATCATCGAGCGGCCGGTCGGCGAGTCGCGCAGCCGGGCGACGAGCGCTCCGACGACGCACACGACCAGCAGCACGAGCACGCCGAAGATCACGCGCGGGTAGGCGTCGCCCTTGGCGATGCCGAGGTCCCAGCCGAGCAGCGTCGGGTCGGCGACGTCCTTGCCGGCGAGGCCCCCGGTGAACCAGGTCCAGTTGAAGACGAGCGCGTCGACCGTCGTCGCGGCGGCGAGCGTGACGACGGCGAGGTTGACGCCGCGCAGGCGCAGCGCGGGCACGCCGACGATCAGGCCGAGCGGGACGGCGAACAGGCTCGCGACGAGCGGGGCGATCGGGAAGCCCAGTCCCCAGCCGTTCGTGATGTGCACGAGGACGAAGGCGCTGATCCCCGCGAACGACATCTGCGCCAGCGAGACCTGGCCGACGTAGCCGGTCAGGACGACCAGCGAGAAGCCCAGGCACGCCGAGACGAACGACGTGATCATCGCGTTGCGCAGCGAGCCGTGGAGCAGGACCAGCGCGACGGTGCCGGCGGCGAAGCAGCCGGCGGCCGTCATCCACGGCGCCCGCGGACGGCCGATCGACGGCAGCTGCGCGACCACCGACTCGCCGCGCGCGGCGACGGCGCGCGTCAGCAGCGTCATCGTGACCACGATCACGACGAACGGCACCGCGTCGGGCAGGCCCTGGTGGGGCAGCCACTCCCAGACCGCCTGGAGCTTGGTGATCTCCGACTGCGTCATCCCGAGCAGCAGGCCGGCGAGGGCCGCGAGCCCGAACGAGCGGAAGCGGGCGACCAGCGCCACGCCCAGGGCCGGGACGACGAACAGCGTGTACGTCGCCGCGTCGACGGTCGAGATCGGCGCGATCAGGATGCCCGCGAGGCCGGCGAGGACCGTCGCGATCACCCAGTTGTACAGGCCGAGCCGCTCGGCCGAGATGCCCATCACCGCGGCGCCGCGGTCGTTCTCGGCCGCCGCGCGCGTGGCCAGGCCGAAGCGCGTGAAGTGGTAGGCGGCCGCGAGCAGCGCCGCGAGCGCGATCACGATCCCGGCGAACCACAGCCGGTCGGCGGGGAACGTGACGCCGGCGATCTCGATCGATCCGCCGGGCAGGATCGCCGGCGTCGACTGCGAGTTCGACGTGTAGTTCAGGACGCCGACCGCCTGGAAGTAGAGCAGCGTGCCGACCGAGGCGCAGACGCGCGCGAGCGGCGTCGCGCCGCGCAGCGGGCGGTAGACGAGCAGGTAGAGGACCGCGCCGAGCACCGCCGCGAGCGCGAGCGAGACGACCATCGCCGGGGCGACGGCGAGGCCGTCGCCGACCGAGAAGTGGTGGGGCAGCACCGGCCAGGGGAGCTGGAAGGTGCCGTCCTGGCGCAGGTAGACGTAGACGTAGGCGACGTACATCGCCACGGCGCTGTGGCCGAAGTCGACGACGCCCGCGCTGCGGTACTTGAGGACGAGGCCGAGCGCGAGGATCGCGTAGACCGCGCCGCTGCCGAGGCCGAGGAGCAGGAAGAGGACGTACGAGGACACGGGAAGGGTCGACGGGCCCCTGGCCGCCGCCGGCGGGCTCCGCGCGCGTCGCGCGAAGCCCGCCGTGGCCGCGGTCCGCTAGGGCTTGTAGTAGTTCGCCCCCACGGTCCACGGGGCGTTCAGGGTCACGACCTTGCCGCCCTGGACGGCCTTGATCAGCTCCCACTTGTCGCAGGAGGCCGACTGCGCCGGCACCATCTTGCCGGTGCACTGGTAGGGATGCCCCATGAAGTTGGGGTGGACCTTGCCGTCCTTGATCGCGGCGAGGATGCCGGCCGAGGTCAGCTTGCTGGCCGGGATCGTCGTGCTGACCTGCTGCAGGTTCATCACCTCGGACAGGCCGGCCAGCGCCAGCGTGTCGAGCGCGATGTTCTTCGGCGCGTACTTGGCGAGGATCGCCGCGCCGAGCCGGGCGTCGGGCTTGTTGGCGTCGATGTCGTAGTACGGCTGCGCGAACCAGAACCCGTTGATGACGCTGCCCGTCGCGGCGATCGCCGGTGGCGAGGCGCAGTTGTCCAGGCCGATGATCTTGCCCTTGAAGCCCGTCGACCGCAGCGCCTTGATGACCGGCGGGCAGGAGCCCGGCGTCTCGACGAAGGCGATGTCGTAGCCGGCCGCGGCCGCGGCCGGGGCGGACTGGTCGGGGGCGCCCGACGTGACGTCGATCTGCGTCGTCTTCAGGCCGAGGTTCTTGGCGACGTTGGCGATGATCGATCCCGAGTACTTGCCCTGGTTGTCGGAGGCCTGCAGGATCGCCATCGACTTCGCGCCGAGCTTCTTCGCGGCGTATGCGGTGACGGCGGCGTTGTCGCCGACCGAGACCGAGAGGAAGATCGCGCCGTTCTTGGCGTTGCTCTCGACCGGGGTGAACGGCAGGCCGCCGATGACCGACAGCTTCTTGCGGTTGTAGACCGGGTAGGAGCCCGAGGCGCCCGTGTCGGCCGCGCCGAGCATCGCGACGACGCCCTTGTCGGCGAGCTGATTGGCGCAGCGCGCCGAGGTGGCGGGCTGGCCGTCGGTCGTGCACGTCAGCAGCTTGATCGGCCGGCCGTGGAGGCCGCCGCGGTAGTTGTTGACGTACGAGATGCCCGCCTGGGCGGCCTGGCGGATCTCGGGGAACGTGACCGGGCCGGCCTCGAGGTTGATCATGCCGAAGACGATCGGCTTGCCGGTCGCCTTCTTCGCGGCGCCGAGCGGGCTCGCCGCCGAGGACACCGACGCCCCGGTCATGGCGAGCGCCACGCAGCCGGCCAGCGCGAGCGCGCCGGTGGCTGCCTTCAGACGTGACTGCACTGTTCTCCTCCTTGTGTTGACGGGCCCCGCCACGGCGGAGCCGACTGCCTTGCTCATGCGATGGCGACCTGGTCGCCGAGGTAGCTCGAGCGGATCAGGTCGGGGCGCTCGGAGAGCTCCCGCGCCGATCCCCGGAGCACGATGCGGCCGTGGTTGAGTACGTATGCACGATCCGCCACGCGGAGCGCCAGGGCGACGTGCTGCTCGACGAACAGGACGCCGGCGCCGAGCTCGTCGGCGACGCGCCGCAGGATCGGCAGCAGCCGCTCGACGATCACCGGCGCGAGGCCGAGGCTCATCTCGTCGACGAGCAGCAGCTTCGGGCGGCTGAGCAGCGCGCGCCCGACCGCGAGCATCTGCTGCTCGCCGCCCGACAGCACGCCGGCCCTGCGGGCCAGGCACTTCTCGAGCTCGGGCAGCAGCTCGAGCATCTCGGCCACGGGCAGGCCGCCGCGGCCGCCGGCGAGCCGCAGGTGCTCGCGCACGGTCAGCGAGAAGAACAGCGCCCGGCCCTCGGGCACGAGCGAGATGCCGCGGCGGGCCAGCCGGTGCGCCGGGTATCCGCCGACCTGCTCGCCATCGAGGACGACCGTGCCGTCGATCGGCGCCTGCAGGCCCGCGATCGTCGCCAGCGTCGTGGTCTTGCCGGCGCCGTTGGGGCCGAGCAGCGCGACGACCTCGCCGGGGGCGACGGCCAGGTCGAGGTCGCGCACGACGGGCACGCCGAAGTAGCCGGCGGCGAGGCCCGACACCTCCAGCAGCGGCGCGCCCTCAGGCATGGACGGCGACCTCCTCGCTGCCGAGGTAGGCGGCGATCACGTTCTCGTCGGCGCGGATCTCGGCCGGCGTGCCGTGCGCGATCAGCCGGCCGAAGTCGAGCACGTAGAGGTCGTCGCAGACCGCCAGCACCAGCCCCATGTCGTGGTCGACCAGCAGCACCGAGACGCCGTCGCCCGGAAGCGCCCGCAGGCGCCGGCCGAGCTCCTGCGTCTCGTCGGTGTCCAGGCCGGCGGCCGGCTCGTCGAGGAGCACGAGGCGCGGGCGCTGGGCGAGCGCGCGGGCGACGCCGACGAGCTTGCGATGGCCGTGCGAGAGCTCGGTCGGCCGGCGGCGGGCGTCGGCGGACAGGCCGCAGACCTCGAGCGCCCAGTCGACCGCGTCGCGCCTGGGCGCGCGGCGGGGAAGGAAGAGGTCGCGCAGCACGGTGCCGAACGTCACGTCCTCGGCCGCGACCATGAGGTTCTCCTCGACGGTCAGGTCGTCGAACAGCTCGACCGACTGGAACGTGCGGGCGAGGCCCAGCTGCGGTCGCCGGGCCGGCTTGACGCGAGTGATGTCGCGGCCGTCGAGCATCACGGTGCCGGCCGACGGGGGGTGGTAGCCGGTCAGCGCGTCGATCGCCGACGTCTTGCCGGCGCCGTTGGGCCCGATCAGGCCGACGACGCCGCCCTCGCGCACGGTGAGGTCGAGCCCCTCGACCGCGCGGACGCCGCCGTAGCTCACCGACAGGCCGGAGACGACCAGCAGGTCGCTCATCGGCGCTCCCGTACGACACGTGTGGCGAATTGGCTCTCCGGCACCGCTCTCCTCCAGGCGGGTCATGCCGACTCGGTCGGGACCATAGCCCCCGATCGCGCAGCATGGCGGATTCTTGCATACGGATGCAAGCCCGCCTCCCGCGGCGCGCAAGAGAGCCGCTCGCGTGGCCTAGAACGTCTTCGCCGACAGCAGCTCGACCTCGCGGCCGACGCCGCGCTCGCGTGCGGCGGTCGCGACGGCGTGCGCCGCGGCGAGGTCCTGGACGGCCGTGCCGACGGACTTGAAGACCGACAGGCCCTCCGGGCGCCGCCAGCCGCCCTCGGCGCCGACCAGCTCGGCCAGGGTCGTCACGCGGCCGGCCGGCCAGGCACCGGCCCGCTGGGCGGCGACGATGTCGCCGCACTCGGCGCCGGCGTGCTCGGTGTCGACGACGATCGCGCTGGCGCGGGCGAACGTCTCGGGGTCGGCCTCGCGCAGGTCGAGCGCGGTCGCCCCGATCGTGTTGAGGTGGGCGTCGGGCGCCAGCCAGGCGCCCTCCAGCGCGACCGGCCCGCCGAAGCCGGTGTTGGTGGCGGCCAGGACGCAGGGCGCGCCGGCCGCCTCCTGGGGCGTGCCGACCGCGACGGCCTCGATCCCGTGCCGCTCGCGGACCTCGGCGGCGAGCGCCTCGCGCCGCTCGGGCGTGCGGCTGTAGACGAGCACGCGCCGCACCTCGCGCACGGCGAGGATCGCCTCCAGGTTGGTGCGCGCCTCCAGGCCGGAGCCGATCACGCCGACCTCGCGGCAGCCGTCGGTCGCGGTCATCAGCCGCGTCGCGACGCCGGTCGTCGCGCCCGTGCGCACCGCGGTCAGGTAGGCGGCGTCGACGAGGCAGTCCAGCTCGCCGGTCGACGGGCGGAAGACGGCGATCAGGTAGCGGGCCGTGGGGAACTTCGCGTCGAACGCCTTGAAGCCCATGACGTCGAGCTCCTCGATGACGGCCGGCATGAAGCGCAGGAACCCCTGCCGCAGGCCGAAGTTGATGCGCGGCACGATCTGCACGCCGCCGCGCGCCTCGACCGCGAGCGCGTCGTCGACCGCCTCGACGATCGCCGCCATGTCGACGACCTCGCGGACGTCGGCGTCGGTCAGCAGCAGCGTCATCGTCAGGCCGGGTTGCGCCCGGCGAAGAACTCGGCGAACGGCTCCATGCTCGGCTGGAGCCCGGCGTCGACCAGGCCCTTGCGCAGCAGGCTCATCTGCGCGTCGTGGATGCGCTGGGTGGGCTGGCGCAGCGGGCCGCCGTTGTAGCCCTGCAGCCAGGCCTGGAACTTCCACGCCTGGCGGTTGATGAACGCGCCGCCGTGCAGCTGCGCCGCGGCCGCCGCCTTGGCCCGGCGCGCCGGGTGCAGCTGCCAGTAGATCTCGGTCGCCGTGTCGTGCTCGCCGGCCTGCAGGTGCGCGAGCACGCGCGGGATCATCGGGCCGTAGTACTCGTGGTCGCTGGTCGCCGTGACCTGGATCGGCATCAGCTGGGCCAGCGGGATCAGCTCGCCCTCGATCGGGCAGCTGATCACGACCTCCTCGCCGAAGTGGCGGTGGCACTCGACGACGCCCATGATCCCGGGGAAGCCGCCCTCGGCCTTGATCGCGACGACGTTGGGGCAGTCGTCGATCAGGCGGCGCAGCAGCGCGACCGGGATGTCCGACGGGTGGATCCGCGGCGAGAATCCCCACAGGAACATCGGGAACAGCATCACGCCGAGGTCCGTCGCGTCGCAGATCGCGCGCGTGTAGTCGTAGACGTCCTGCTCGGAGGTCGGGTAGAAGTTCGGCGGGTAGGAGAGCAGGACCAGCTCGGCGCCCGTGTCCTCGGCGATCCGCAGGGCGTCGATCGCGTGCTCGAGCGTGCTCCAGCTCGAGTGGTGGACGAAGAGCTGGCGGCCGGCGGCCTCGTCGGCGGCGATCTCGCAGAAGCGCCGGTACTCGTCCTGGTCGATGACGACCTCCGAGACCAGCAGCGCGCCGTCGAAGCCGTGCTCGATCTGCTTGCGGACGTCGTGGCGGATCGCCGCCTCGTTGACGTCGCGCAGGTCGTTCGTGAACGACGGGATGATCACGTTGATCACGCCTCGCAGGTGCTCGCGCGCCCAGTCGCGCGCCTCGGCTCGGGTGTAGCTGGCCACGTCGGTCTCCTTTCGGCGGACGGGAGGCTAGCGGATGTTGGATATTGGATATTCTCTGGGGATGGCGATGCCAGCACGCGCAGCCCGGCGGACGGCGGATGCCGTCTTCGCCCATCTCCAGACCGCGATCGTCAGCGGCGAGCTGGCGCCGGGCGAGAAGATCGACCCCGAGGCCGTCGGCGAGCTGCTCGACGTCAGCCGCACGCCGATCCGCGAGGCGCTGCTGCGGCTCGAGGCCGACGGGCTGGTCGAGCGCGTGCCGTACCGCGGCGCGATCGTGCGCGGCGTCGACCTCCGGCTCGCCGAGGAGACGGCGGCGGTCCGCCTGCACCTCGAGGGGCTCGCCGTGCGGCTCGCGATGGCGCGCCTCACGGACGCGACGCTCGACGCGATGGCGGCGACGCTCGACGATCTCGCGCGGCTGGAGGCCGACCCCGGCTACGAGCCCGAGGAGTGGAACCGGCTCAACGACCGCTTCCACGGTGCGCTCTACGAGGCCGCCGCCTGTCCGTCGCTGACCAAGCCGCTGCAGGCGCTCAACGCCCAGGCGGCGCGCATCCGCATCCACTTCGACGTCCGCCGCGGCCCGGCCGCGAAGGACCACCGCGCGATCCTCGCCGCCTGCCGATCGGGGGATCCCGAGCGGGCCGCGCGCGCGGCGCAGCTGCACATCCTCCACACCCACCTGCGGCTGACCGGCGGCGAGGACGTCGACCCCGCGTCGGCCCTGGGCGCGGCGGCCGCGCTCGCCGGGATCGCATTGCGGGACGAGCACGGCGTCTAGCATCCGCCGCCCCGATGCGGCTGCCCTCGCGCCTCATGATCGTGCTCGGCGCGCTGGCCGTGTTCGGCCCGATGACGACGGACCTCTACCTGCCGGGCCTGCCCGACCTGGCGCGCGACCTCGGCGTCACGACGGCCGGCGCGCAGACGACGTTCACGGCGACGATCGTCGGCCTCGGCCTCGGCCAGGTCGTCGCCGGGCCGATCGGCGACGCGCTCGGGCGCCGGCGCCCGATCCTCGTCGGCCTCGTCGTCTTCACGCTCAGCTCGGCCGCCTGCGCGCTGGCCGACTCGCTGGTGCTGGTCAGCCTCTGCCGGCTGGTGCAGGGGCTCTCGGGCGCGGCCGGCATCGTGCTCGGGCGCGCGATGGTCCGCGACGAGTTCGACGACCTCGAGGCGGCGCGCATGTACTCGTCGCTGGCCGCGATCCTCAGCATCGGCCCGATCGTCGCCCCGGCGATCGGCGGCGCGATCATGCTCGTCACGAGCTGGCGGGGGATCTTCTGGTTCCTGGCCCTGTTCGGCGCGCTGCTGGCGGCGACCGCCGCCGCCTGGACGCACGAGACGCTGCCGCCGGGGCGCCGGCGCTCGGGCGAGCTGGGGGAGATCGTGCGCAGCTACGGGGCGCTCCTGCGCGACCGGCGCTTCCTCGGCTACGCGCTGCCCGGCGCGCTGTCGTCGATCCTGCTGTTCGGCTTCATCTCGTCCTCGGCCTACGTCTACCAGGACCACTACGGCTTCAGCCCGCAGGTGTTCGGCGTCGTCTTCGCGGCCGGCGGCGTCGTGCTGATGACCGTCAGCATCGTCAACCGCCGGCTGATCGGCCGCGTCCCCGAGACGACGCTGCTGACGATCGGGTGCCTGTGGATCGCGCTGGCCGGGTGCGCCGTGGGCGCCGCGACGCTGCTCGGCGCGGGCGCGGCGATCGTCGTCCCGCTGGTGGGGATCGCGTTCAGCGGGCTCGGGCTGATGTTCCCCAACTCGACGTCGCTGTCGCTGCGCGACCAGGGCGAGAAGGCGGGCACCGCCTCCGGGCTGACCGGCCTGGTGCAGTTCGCGGTCGGCGCCGCCGTGGCCCTGATCGTCGGCGCCGTCGACGCGACGCCCGAGGCGATGGGGATCGTGATGGCGATCGGCGGCGTCGTGCCGGCCCTGGTCTACGTCACGCTCGCAGCGAGGCCAGCCACTCCCGCGACGCCTCGCTGACGCGCGGCTGCACGCCGAGCTCGCGCAGCAGCGCGCTGACGTCCTCCATCTCGTGCATCCGGCGGACGGCGTGCTTGCGGCTGCCGGTCTCCATGCGCTCGATCAGCGTCGCGTCGGCGGTCTCCAGCAGCGCCAGCAGCTCGGCCCGCATCCACGCCTCCTGGCCGGCCGCGCGGGCGGCCTCCAGCGCCTCGCCGACGACGGCCGCGAGCCCCTTCCAGGCGACGCTGCGCAGCAGCTTGCGCGCGGCGGCGACGCCGGGGCCGCCGTCGATCACCGTCACCGGCATCCCCAGGGGGCCCAGCGCGTCGGCGAACGCCCGCGCCCCCGGTCCCGACGCGACCGCCGGGGTGCGCAGCCCGAGGCCGGGGACGGGCGCCATCAGCGCGACGTCGGCGAACGCGGCGCCGGTCGGCCCGACCAGCGCCGCGAGCTCCTGCTTGAGCCGCGGGCTGGCGGTGTTGAGGTCGGCGTAGACGGTCCCGGAGCCGATCGCGCCGAGCACCGACGTCGCGGCCTCGACGGCGTGCTCGGCCGTGACGAGGCTGATCACCACGCCGGCGCCGCTCGCGGCCTCGACCGGGCTCGCCGCGTCGGGGCGCGTCTCGGGCAGCGGGTCGTAGCCGCGCACGTCGGCGCCGGCGGCGCGCAGGTCGGCGGAGATCAGGCCGCCGGCCTCGCCGAGCCCGAGGAACGCGATCATGCGCCGGAGCCTACGCCCCGGCGCATGCGCCACGCCCTAGCGGCCCCAGACCTCCTCGGCGACCTCGACGACGAGCGCGAGCTTGGCCTTCTGCTCGTCGATCGTCAGGTCGTTGCCCTCGACCGTCGAGGAGAAGCCGCACTGCGGCGAGAGGCAGAGCTGGTCGATGTCGACGTAGCGGGCCGCCTCGTCGATGCGCCGCTTGAGCGCCTCCTTGTCCTCGAGCCGGGCCCGCTTGGTCGTCACCAGGCCGAGGACGACGACCTTGTCGCGCGGCACGAAGCGCAGCGGCTCGAAGCCGCCCGAGCGCTGGTCGTCGAACTCCAGGAACCAGCCGTCGACGTCGAGGCCGCCGAACAGCGCCTCGGCGACGAAGTCGTAGCCGCCCTCGGCCGCCCACATCGACTGGTTGTTGCCGCGGCACAGGTGCGTCGTGACCGTCAGGTCGTCGGGCCGGCCGGCCAGCGCCCTGTTGATCTGCTCGATGTAGAGCTCGTGCAGGCTGTCGGGGTCGCCGCCGATCGCCTCGATGTGCGCGCGCTGGGCCGGGTCGTTGACGTAGGCCAGGCTCGTGTCGTCGAGCTGCACGTAGCGGCAGCCGAGCTCGTGCATCGCCTGGATCTGCTGGGCGTAGGCCCACGAGAGGTCGGCCCAGAAGTGCTCGAGGTCCGGGTAGACGGACTCGTCGATCGCCGAGTTGCCGCCGCGGTAGTGGACCATGCTCGGCGACGGGATCGTCAGCTTCGGGACCTGGCCCTCGAGCGCGTTGTCGCGCAGGAACTCGAACGCGTCGGCGAAGATCGGCCGCTCGAGCGTGATCGGGGCGTCGACGCGCATGCCGGGCGGCGCGTAGTCGTACTCGCGGTCCTCGTTGCGGAAGTGGACGTGGATGCTCTCGCCCTCGACCTGCGAGACGCCGCCGAGCGAGTAGATGAAGTCCATGTGCCAGGAGCGGCGGCGCAGCTCGCCGTCGGTCACGCAGCGCAGGCCGACGTCGCGCTGCATGCGGATCGCGTCGCGGATCGCCTGGTCCTCGGCGCCGCGCAGCGCGGCGCCGTCGATCACGCTCTCGGCGTAGGCGGCCTGGGCCTGCTTGAGCGGCTCGGGGCGCAGGAGCGACCCGACGTGGTCGGCGCGGAACGGGGGCCTGCTGCGTTCTGCCATGTGAGTCCTCGTGGTCGTGGGGAAAGGTTGACACGGGCATGTTAGGGATGGGCCAGAAGTTTGACAAGCATGTGTCAGACTTGTCGCACGTGCGCTCCTTGCCCGAGCGCTCACTGGTAGTTGTCGTTGCGCGCATGGACGAGCGGGTCCGGTTCCCGGCCGCTAGCGTGGCGCGTCGCGATGGCACTGGACCTGGAGAAGATCGTCGCGATCGACGTGCACACGCACGTCCAGGCGTCGATCGACGAGACGCGCGGCTTCCCCGAGGAATCGCCCGAGGCGGCGGTCGCGAAGGCGTTCGGCAGCGACGCGCTGATGACCGTGCCCGAGCTGGCCGCCTACTACCGCGAGCGCGACATGGCCGCCGTCTGCTTCACGGTCGACAACATCGACTGGCCGGGGCCCGTGACCAACGAGGAGATCCTCGAGCTCGCCCCGGCCGAGGACGACGTCCTGATCCCGTTCGCCAGCGTCGACCCGCGCCGCGGCCCCGAGGCCGTCGCACGCGCCCGCGAGTACGTCGCGCGGGGCGCCAAGGGCTTCAAGTTCCACCCGACGTCGCAGGCGTTCTTCCCCGACGACCGGATGTGCTGGCCGCTCTACGAGGTGATCGCCGAGGCGGGCCTGCCGGCGCTCTTCCACACGGGCCAGACCGCCGTCGGCAAGGGCCAGCCGGGCGGCGGCGGACAGCTGCTGAAGTACTCCAACCCGATCCACCTCGACGAGGTCGCCGCGGCCTTCCCGGCGATCACCGTGATCATGGCCCACCCGTCCGTCCCCTGGCAGGACGAGGCGCTCGCGGTCGCGGTGCACAAGCCCAACGTCTACATCGACCTGTCGGGCTGGTCGCCGAGGTACTTCCCGCCGCAGCTCGTGCACTACGCGAACTCGCTGCTGAGGGAGCGAGTCCTGTTCGGCACCGACTGGCCCGCGCTGTCGCCCGAGCGCTGGATCGCCGAGTTCGACAAGCTGGACGTCAAGGAGGAGGTCAGACCGCTCGTGCTCAAGGAGAACGCCGTCCGCATGCTGGGGCTCGCCCGATGAGCGAGGCCGTGCCGCCGATCCTCTGGCAGCCGCCCGCGGACATTCGCGAGCAGGACACGACCTTCGGCCGCTTCCTGGACTTCCTGCGCGACTCCAAGGGCCACGACTTCGCGGGCTACGACGACCTGCAGGAGTGGTCGATCACCGACCAGGAGGGCTTCTGGGGCGCGCTCGCCGAGTTCTTCGAGGTCAAGTGGCGCAGGCCCTACGAGCGCGTGCTCGCCGCGGCCGAGATGCCCGGCGCCAAGTGGTTCGCCGGCTCCGAGCTCAACTACATCGAGCACATGATCGGCAGCGACGAGATCCTCGACGAGACGGTCATCGTCAGCCGCTCGCAGACGCGCGAGCCGATCGACCTCACCTGGCGCGAGCTGCGCGAGCAGGTCGCGCGCTGCCGCGCCGGCCTCGTCCGGCTGGGCGTGGGCAGGGGCGACCGCGTCGTCGGCTTCCTGCCCAACACCCACGAGACCGTCGTCGCCTTCATGGCGACCGCGTCGCTGGGCGCGATCTGGTCGACGGTCGCCGCCGAGTTCGGCCCGCGCAGCACGATCGACCGCTTCGGCCAGCTCGAGCCGAAGGTGCTCCTGGCCGTCGCCGGCTACGGCTTCCGCGACCGCGAGATCGACAGGCGCGAGACGGTCGCCGAGATCCGTGCGCACCTGCCGTCGCTCGAGCACGTCGTCGGCATCCCCTACGGCAGGTTCGTGCTCGAGGACGCCGACCTGCAGTGGGACGAGCTGCTGGACCATTCGTCCCCGCCCGCCCCGCTCGAGTTCGACCCGGTCCCGTTCGACCACCCGATCTACGTGCTGTTCTCGTCCGGCACCACCGGCCTGCCCAAGGCGATCATCCACGGCCACGGCGGCGTGCTGCTCGAGCACTTCAAGGCCTGCGCGCTGCAGTGGGGCCTCGAGCCCGGCGGGCGCCTGCTGCAGTTCACGACGACCGCCTGGATGATGTGGAACGGCCTCGTCTCGGCGCTGCTCGTGCCGGCGTCGATCGTGCTGATCGACGGCGACCCGACGTGGCCGGACCTCGGCTACCAGTGGCGCCTGGCGGCCGAGACCGGCGCGACGATGATGAGCACGAGCTCGGCCTTCGCGATGGCCTGCCGCAAGGCCGACGTGCCGATCTCCACGGAGGCCGACCTCTCGAGGCTCGAGGGCCTGGTCACGGCCGGCTCGCCGCTGCCCGCCGAGGGCTACGAGTACCTCTACCGCCACCTGCGCCCCGAGGTGCTGCTGATCAACGGCTCGGGCGGCACGGACGTCTGCACCGGCATCGTCTCCGGCTGCCACTGGAAGACCGTCTACGAGGGCGAGATCAGCGGCTGCTGCCTCGGCTTCGACGTCGCGGCCTTCGACCCCGAGGGCAACCCGGTCGTCGGCGAGCTCGGCGAGCTGGTGATCCGCAAGCCGGTGCCGTCGATGCCGGTCGGCTTCTGGGGCGACGACGAGAGCATGACCCGTTACCGCGAGGCGTACTTCGACGTCTACCCGGGGGTCTGGCGCCACGGCGACTGGATCCGCTTCACCGAGCGCGGCACCTGCGTGATCACCGGCCGCTCGGACGCGACGCTCAACCGCGGCGGCGTGCGGCTGGGCACCAGCGAGCTCTACGCGGTGATCGAGGAGCTGCCGGAGATCGCCGACAGCGTCGTCGTGCACCTCGAGGACCCCGAGGGCGGCGTCGGCGAGCTGATCCTGTTCGCGGCGCTGGCGCCCGGCGTCGAGATGGGCGACGAGCTGCGGGCCAAGGTCGCCGCCGCGCTGCGCTCGCAGCTCTCGCCGCGCCACGTGCCCGACACGATGGTCGCCGTGCCGGAGATCCCGCGCACGCTGACGGGCAAGAAGCTCGAGGCGCCGGTCAAGCGGATCATGCAGGGCACGCCCGCCGAGAAGGTGGCGGCCAAGGACGCGCTCGCCAACCCGGACTCGATCGACGCGTTCGTCGCCTACGCGACGCAGCGCGGCGCGCTGGGCAAGGCCCAGGCATAGCGGCCGACGCGCGCACGCCCGCCCAGCTGGTCGTCGCCTTCGGCGCGGTCATGCTGGGCACGCTGCTGGCGGCCCTGGACCAGACGATCCTCGCCACCGCGCTGCCGCGCATCGCCGCCGACCTGCACGGCTTCGACCACCTCTCCTGGGCGATCACCGCCTACCTGGTGACGTCGACCGTCACGGTCCCGTTCTACGGGCGGCTGTCGGACGTCTACGGCCGGCGGCTGCTGTTCGTCGTCTCGATCTCGCTGTTCGGGATCGGCTCGGTGCTCTCCGGCCTCGCCGGCGGGATGGTGCAGCTGATCGCCTTCCGCGCGCTGCAGGGCCTCGGCGCCGGCGGCCTGATGCCGCTCGCGCAGGCGGTCGTCGCCGACCTCTTCGAGCCGCGCGACCGCGGCCGCTACCAGGGGTTCATCGGCGGCATGTGGGCGCTGGCGGCCGTCGCCGGGCCGATCCTCGGCGGCACGCTGACCGACCACGCGTCGTGGCGCTGGATCTTCTTCATCAACGTCCCCCTGTGCGTGCTGGCGCTGGCCGTGGTGATCCGCACGCTGCCGCCCGCGAGAGAACGGCGCGAGCACCGCTTCGACCTGCTCGGCGCGGCGCTGCTGAGCGCGGCGGTGACCGGCGTGCTGCTGGCCTGCGTGTGGGGCGGGGTGACGTACCCGTGGGGCTCGGCCGAGGTGCTCGGGACCGGGATCGCGGGGCTGGCGGGGCTCGTCGCGTTCGTCGCCTGGGAGCGCCGCGCGGCCGAGCCGCTCGTCCCGATCGCGCTGTTCTCCAACCGCGTCTTCGCGGTCGGCTGCGCGGCGAACGTGATGCTCGGGGCGCTGATCTTCGGCGTCGACATCTACGTGCCCGTGTTCGTGCAGGGCGTGCTCGGCTCGAGCGCGACGGGCTCGGGCATGGTGCTGCTGCCGCTGCTGCTGTCGTGGACGCTGGTGAGCGCGCTGGTCGGGGCGTGGATCTCGCGCAGCGGCCGCTACAAGGCGTTCCCGATCGCCGGCATGACGGCGGTGCTGGCGGGCTGCATGCTGCTGGTGCTGGTCGGCGCCGGCACGTCGCGCCTGGTCGTCACGCTCGACCTGCTGCTGGTCGGCGTCGGCATGGGGGCGGCGGCGCAGGTGTTCATCGTCGCCGCGCAGAACGCGGTCGACCCGGCGTCGATCGGCCTGGCGACGGGCGGCCTGGTGTTCTTCCGCAACATGGGCGCGACGCTGTCGGTCGCCGCGCTCGGGACGATCCTCGCCAACCGGCTCGCCTCGGCGCTGACGACGCGCCTCGGCGCCGGCGCCGGGCGGATCGACACGCAGTCGCTGCTGCAGGGCGGGCTGCACGTCCCGGCCGGGCTGGAGCACGGCACGCGGCTGGCGCTGTCGGACGCGGCGCACACCGTCTTCCTCGCGCTCGTCCCGGTCGCGCTCGTCGCGGTGCTGCTGTCGGTCGCGCTGCCCGAGCTGGCGCTGCGCGGCGGCGAGCGCTGACCGCGGCCCCCCGTCCGTCGCCCCCGATTACGCTTGCCTGTGTGAGCGACGCCCAGGCCACGGCCTCGCCGGCGTATGCGGCGATCGCGTCGTTGATCGCCAAGCGCCGCTGCGTGATCCTCGACGGGGGCACGGCGACCGAGCTCGCCCCCGCGACCGCCGACGGGATCGACGAGCGCCTCTGGGGCACGCGCGCGCTGCTCGACGACCCCGGCGCCGTGCTCGCCGTGCACCGCAGCTACGTCGACGCCGGCTGCGACGTCGTCTCGACGAACACCTGGGGCCTGCCGAGCGCGCTGGCGCAGGACGGACCGCGGCTGTGGGAGTCGACGCGCCCCGTGCACTGGATGGACGTCGCCCGCCGCGGCGTGGCGCTCGCCCGGCGGGCCGCCGCCGAGGGCGGGCGCGAGGGCGAGGTCGCGGTGGCGCTCTCGCTCAACGCGGACATCGACTCGCCCGGGGGCGAGGAGACCGTGCGGCTGCTCGGCCGCGCGCTGCACTCCGACGCGCCCGACCTCGTGCTCGTCGAGACGCTGTCGCTGCTGCGCCCGTCGCTGTTCGCCGTCGTCGAGGGGCTGCTCGAGACGGGCCTGCCGGTCTGGCTGTCGTTCCGCCGCTGCCGCCACGGGCTGTGCGGCGTCTACGGCGAGCACTGGGGCGGTCCCGAGGGCGACGCGTTCGGGCGGGCGGCGCGGCGCTTCGAGGAGATGGGCGTCGCGGCGCTGCTGGTCAACTGCATCCCACCCGACCACGTCGACGGGATCGTCGGCTACCTGCGTGACTTCACCGACATGCCGCTCGGCGTGTACCCGAACCTCGGCTACTACACGAGCGCCGGCTGGAGCTTCGAGGAGCACGTCGACGGACCCGAGTACGCGCGGATGGCGCTGCGCTGGCGCGCCGAGGGCGCGCAGATCGTCGGCGGCTGCTGCGGCGTGGGCCCGGAGCACATCGCCGCCGCGCGCGCGGCGCTGGCCGGGACCGAGCCGGGCGAGCGGCGCCGCCACGTGCCCGACCTGCCGGGCGACGACGCGGACGACGGCGCGCGGCGCCCCGCGGCGGTCGCCGAGCGCCCGTGGGTCGACCGCCGCCGGCGCACGATCCACCCGCTGCCGTTCCCGGAGATCGTGCGCCACCCGGGCGTGCAGGCGGCGATCCCGGGCACGCGGATGACGTGGAAGCACCTGTTCGAGGAGGGGGTCGGCGCGCACCAGCGCTGCCTCGACGTCGGCAGCGGCGTCGGCCTGCAGACGGTGCAGCTCGCGCTCAACGGGGCGACCCACGTGCATGCGCTCGACGTCGACCCCGAGGCGGTCGCCAACACGCTCGACAACGCGTTCCGCAACGGGGTCGCCGACCGCGTGACCGCGACGACCACCGACCTGTACCCGTGGATCCCCGAGGAGCGCTACGAGGTCGTCGTCGCGACGCTGCCGCAGACCCCGGCCGACCCGTCCGAGCGGCTCTCCTCGCACCGGCCGGCGGACTACTGGGGCCGCGTGCTGTTCGACCAGCTCCTCTCCAAGCTGCCCGCCGCGCTGGCGCCCGAGGGCACGGCGCTGGTGACGATGAGCTCGGCGCTGTCGCGGGCGCGCACGGTCGAGCTGCTCGACGCCGCCGGGCTGACTGCGCGCGTCGTCGCCTGGGAGCTGGCCGACGCGCCCGACGCCCAGCGCGCCGGGCGCGAGCAGCTGCGTCACGTCGAGGAGCTCTCCGACGCCTACCACGTGCGCCTCGGCGACCTCGACGCGCTCGTCCTCTACCTGCTCGAGATCCGCCACGAGACCGGGCCCGCCCACCCCGAGGGCGAGGGCCCGCCGTGGGAGGCGCTGTCGTGATCGAGGTGCTCGCGCGCCTGGCCGAGCTGGGGCCGCCGACCGAGATCCTCGAGCGCGCGCCCGCCGAGGCGGCCGTCGCGCTGGGGCTCGACCGCGTGCTGCTCAGCCGCATCGAGGACGGCCTGCTCGTCGCCGAGTCGCTGCACTGCGGCGCCGACGGCGGCGCGCTGATGGAGGCGCTCTCGCACGAGCCGGTCAAGCTCGACTACCCGCTGGTCGAGGGCGAGGTGCTGCGCCGCCGGCGCCCGCAGGTCGTGGCCGCCGACGACGACCAGCCCGGCCGCAGCGCCTGGGCGCAGACGATGGGCTGGCGCGAGTACGTCGTCGCGCCGGTCGTCCTCGACGGCCGCGTGATCGGCTTCCTGCACGGCGACCGGATGGACGGCGCCGGGTTGGGCGAGGAGGACGCCGCCGCGCTGGGCACCTTCGCGCTGTGCTTCGCGCTCGTCTTCGAGCGCGCGATCCTGCGCCGCCGGCTGCGCATCCAGCGCCAGGAGATGCGCCAGGTCGCGAGCTGGGCCGACGCCCGCACGAGCGAGCTGTCGGACCGGGCGATCACGCTCGCGCTCGACCACGACGACGAGGAGGCCGCCGAGGGCGTGCGCAGCGCCGCGGCCTCCGACGCGGCGCTGCGCGACCTGCTCACGCGCCGCGAGCTCGAGGTCCTCAAGCTGATGGTCAAGGGCGAGACCAACGCGGGCATCGCGCGCGACCTCGTCGTCTCCGAGGGCACGGTCAAGTTCCACGTCAAGAACATCCTGCGCAAGCTGCACGCGGCCAACCGCGCCGAGGCGACGTCGCGCTACCTGCGCATGACGCTGTCGCGCCCGCCGCGGGGGGAGTGAGCCCCCGGCGCGCGGGGCCGGCGGGCGCCTAGCCTGGGGCCATGGCCACGAACGTCGCCGGCGCCTACGAGGGCGTGCGCCGCGCCATCGCCGAGCAGCGGTGCGTGGTCCTCGACGGCGCCACCGCCACCGAGCTGCACCCGCCCCACGGCCAGGAGAACGAGCGCCTGTGGAGCACCGACGCGCTGTCGTCCGCGCCCGAGGACGTGCTCGCCGTGCACCGCAGCTACGTCGACGCCGGCTGCGACGTGATCTCGACCAACACCTGGGGGCTGGCCGGCGCGCTCGGCGAGCCCGACTGGATGGAGGTCGCCCGCCGCGGCGTGCGGCTCGCGCGGCGCGCGGTGGCCGAGGGCGGGCGCGAGGGCGAGGTCGCGGTCGCCTTCTCGCTCAGCGGCGACCTCGACGGCGACGAGGGGCGCGAGGTCCTGCCGCTGCTCGCCCGCGCGCTGGCGTCCGAGCCGCCCGACCTGATCCTGATGGAGACGCTGTCGCTGGTGCGCCCGTCGCTGCTGGAGGTCGTCGAGCGGCTGCTCGACACGGGCCTGCCGCTGTGGCTGTCGTTCCGTCGCTGCCGCCACGGGCTGTGCGGCGTCTACGGCCAGCACTGGGGCGGTCCCGAGGGGGACGCCTTCGGCCGCGCCGCGCGGCGCTTCGAGGAGATGGGCGTCGGCGCGCTGGCGGTCAACTGCATCCCGCCCGACCACGTCGGCGGCATGATCGGCTGGCTGCGCGACTTCACCGACATGCCGCTCGGCGTGTACCCGAACCTCGGCTACCTGACGAGCGCGGGCTGGAGCTTCGAGGACTCCGTCGGCGGGCCGGAGTACGCGCAGATGGCGCTCCAGTGGCGCGCCGAGGGGGCGCAGATCGTCGGCGGCTGCTGCGGTACCGGGCCCGAGCACATCGCCGCCGCGCGCGAGGCGCTGCAGGGCACGCTGCCCGGCCACCAGCACGTCGAGCCGGCGCACGCCGAGCCCGACGGGTCGACCGGCTCGGTCGCGATCGCGGCGCCGTGGGCCGACGCGCGCGGCACGCGGCTGTACCCGCTGGCGTTCCCGAGCCTGACCGCGAGCGAGGGCGTGGCGCTGCCGTCGCAGGCCTCGTTGCTGCTGTGGAAGCACCTCCAGCGCGAGCGCGTCGGCGAGGGCCTGCGCTGCCTGGACATCGGCTGCGGCACGGGCCTCCAGACGGTGCAGCTCGCGCTCAACGGCGCCGCCCACGTGCACGGCATCGACGTCGAGCCCGAGGCGGTCGCCGTGACGATGGCCAACGCGTTCCGCAACGGCGTCGCCGACCGCGTCACCGGCGCGACCGCCGACCTGTTCGCCTGGGTGCCCGACGAGCGCTACGACGTGATCGTCGCCAGCCTCTTCCAGACCCCGGTCGACCCGTTCCAGCACGTCGCCTCGCATCGGCCGCTGGACTACTGGGGCCGCAGCGCCGTCGACCACGTGATCCGCGCGCTGCCCGCCGCGCTGACCGACGACGGCGAGGCCTACCTCGTGCTGCTCTCGCTGCTCTCGCAGGAGCGCACGGTCGCCGAGCTGGCCGAGCGCGGGCTGGCGGCCGCGGTCGTCGACTTCGGCTTCATGCCGTTCG